>JBIJCX010000443.1:0-6179 GCA_044344465.1 Opitutaceae bacterium | reverse complement strand
CGGGGAGAGGTGGAACGACGATTGGGTAACGACGAACAACATCGACGTTTAGATTGCCGACTCCACCACCGAGATAGATTTGGTCTTTTGCCCGCTGTTTGTAGGCATTGCTGTTCAGCAACTGCATCAAGAAGTAACTGTGGAGAGATTTCCCAGGTTTGATGAGCGTCAGTGACACATAAACCGAGAACTCGAAATCCGCATCGACCACAGCGGCTTCACCGAACGTTCCAACGCGGGAATAGAGAATGTCGCCTCTTTTTGGTGGATTGTTTCTGTAGAGCTGGCGGTGAAGGTCCGCACTGATGTGCTTGTAACCTGACCATACGATTCGCCCCTCTTTGACGTTGGTGCTTGAGAGAAACGGATAGCCACGGCTTTCAGGAACGTAGTCAGGAGTGGCCGCAATTCCGCACGTGATTAAATCTGTGACCTGAGTGAAAGGCTTCACCTCCCACTCCTCCGGGATGACGCCGACCTCGGTCTGTTTGTAGCCGGCTTTCACTTTCACACCGCTCCCATCTTTTTGAGGTGCCCGTCCACTTGGGTGGCGAGGATCGCCTGGTTCACTTCGTCCCCTCCGTGGGCGCTGCAAGCTGCCGGGCGGTCTCGCTGGCCGTGAGCACCTGCATCTGGCGGATGGCGATTTGATTCAGCCGCTTGAGCCGGTCGCCCTGCGCCAGAGCCATGTGGATGAACTCGGCGTTCATACCCTCAATGTTGGCCAGCACGAGGAGCTGCTCGATGCCGGCATGGTCGCGCATGTTGCCGTCGAGCGTGGGATTGGCGTCGCGCCACTGTTTTGCCGTGTGGCCGAAGAGGGCCACGTTCAACAGATCGGCCTCGGTGGCGTAAGTGATGGCGGCCTGCGCGGGCGTGACCTCCGGCGGGATGAGGTGGGCCTTGATGGCGTCGGTGTGGATGCGGTAGTTGAGCTTGGAGAGGGTGCGGTTGAGGTTCCACGCGAGGGAGAGGCGGCGGTTTTCGTCCTCCTTGAGCCGCTGGAACTCCCGGATGAGGTAGAGCTTGAACTCGACCGAGATCCAGGAGGCGAACTCGAAGGCGATGTCCTTGTGGGCGTAAGTGCCGCCGTAGCGGCCAGCCTGGGAAACAAGGCCGATGGCCGCTGTCTTCTCGATCCATTGTTTCGGCGTCAGGGTGAAGCTGTTCAGCCCGGTCTGCATTCTAATCCCGTCGAATTCGACGGGATTAAAACTGGGGTTGTTGAGCCGCTCCCAAACTCCAAGGAATTCCACGGTATTGCGGTTGCGCAGCCAGTTGCGGATGACGTCGTCCGGGTGATCCGGGTTCTTGAATTTGGCGATGTCCGTGAGACTGATGCTCTCCGTGGCCTGTCCCGAGGGTGGCCAGCCATTTGTCGTCCACCACGAGGGTCTTGATTTCGTCGTCGGTGAGCGTGGGGTATTTGGCGGCGAGTTTGGCTTCGAGATCTTCCTGCGCGGTCTTGAGTCGGGCCTTGGCGTCGGCCTGCTGGTCCAGCAGGGCGGAGTAGGCTTCGAGGGCCTGGCGTTCGTCGGCGTAGTCGGGGTCGCGGCCGATTTCCTTGAGGCGGGCTTTCAGGGCTTTGGCGGTGATCTTCTGCCTCTCGCCCTCACCCTCGATGACTTCCGCGAGCAGTCCTTCCTCGCCGCTGTGCTCCTCCCGCTTTTCGTCGAGCTGCTGCTCGATGCCGGCGAGTTCGGCTTCAATCGCGGCGATGGCATCCCGCTCGGTGGCGAAGGTGCGGGCGATGAGCAGGGCGGCGGGGACGAGGTCGGATTTGAAGCGGTGCTTGCCCTTCTTGAAGTCTTCCTTCTCGGGCCAGACGAGTTTGCCTTCCTTGTTTTTGACCTGACGGATTTCGCGGGGCAACGCGCCCGCCTTCCACCCGGCATCGGCGATGAGGTAGCAGTCGTCCTGCATGGTCTCGGCCCAGTAGTCCATGAGGTGCTGATAGACGTCGTAGGCGTCGAGCAGCGGCGCGGTCTTGAAGGTGGCGAGCAGGTCCTCGGCGATGCCTGCGATGAGCGGCTTGGGGTGGCCGTCCTTGGCGAGGCCCTTGAGCAGCGGGACGGAGGCCGTCTGCCATTTTGTGAAGAGCTTCCGGGCCTTGGTGGTGAAGGCGGTGAACTCGGCGTGACCGAGGATCGCCGCTTTCAGCGTCGATCCAGTTGAGGGTTGAGAGTTGAAAGTTGAGAGCTCGGAAAAGCCGGGGCGCAGCGGGCAGAAGAGGAGCGCCCGGATGGAAGGCATGATCTTCCAGTAATTGCCGAGGGCATCGAGGTCGCGCTCGGGGATGCCGCCGCGCAGGTGGCCGTCGATGTCCTGCAAGTCCTCCGGCTCGGTGCTGTCGATGTAGCGCGGGAGGTTGAGGTTGTAGTCGTTCTTCGGGTCGGCGATTTCCGCGACGGGCACCATGCGGGCGTAGCGCGGGTCGCTTTCATCCTGCCGGGTGAAGGTGTCCACGATCTTGTGGAGGTCCTGCTCGCGGAGCCGGTTCTTCGGGCCGTCCTTCTTGAAGCCCTTGGAGGCATCAATCATGAAGATGCCTTTGCGCGTGACGGCGTTTTCCTTGTCGAGCACGACGATGCAGGCCGGGATGCCCGTGCCGAAAAAGAGATTGGCGGGCAGGCCGATGATGGCCTTGAGGTAGCCGGAGCGGACGAGTTTTTCGCGGATGACGGCCTCGGCATTGCCGCGGAAGAGCACGCCGTGCGGGAGAATGCACGCGGCTTTGCCGGTGCTCTTCATCGAGCGGATGATGTGCAGGAGGTAGGCGTAGTCGCCCTGCTTCTTCGGCGGCGGGCCCCAGGTGAAGCGCTGGAAACGGTCGCCACTGCCGCCCTCGCCCAAAGTGAGGCCGGTGGACCACGTCTTGTCGGAGAAGGGCGGATTGGCGACGACGTAGTCGTAGGTGCGGAGATTTTCGCCATCCTTGAACTTGGGATCGAAGAGCGTGTTTCCCGAGAGCACATTGGCGGTCGGGAAGTCGTGCAGGATCATGTTCATGCGGGCGAGACCGGCGGTGGTCACGTCCTTCTCCTGGCCTTCGAGGGTGATGTGCTTGCCCGCCTCGGCGGCGAGGAGTAAAGGTCGGATTTCTTGATGGCCATGAGATCGCGAACTTCGTTCGCGGCAAACGACAGAGTCGCGGGAGGAACAGGGCTAAGGACGAGGAACTCTGATGCCAAGCAACCAATACCCAAATCCTATATAGTGCCTGCCCGAAAGACGCGGTGCTGAACGGTCGTGCTCAATAGAATCATGGCGGCAGTCGGGCCGCCGCGGACCGGCCGGAGATCAAACCTTGGCCGTTTTTTTCCAGTGCTCCGACTCGCGGCGGGCGGATTCGTCCGTGCTCCAGAGCCAGCCGGCGACCTCGCGATGCCACGCCAGCTCGTCCGCCGGCGCCACCAGCCCGCCCACCCGCGGGATAATTCAAGACTGACCGCGTGGTCTCCGAGGGATCGACCAGCGCCTGCAAGGCCACGATCACCGCCGCCTGAATCTCCGTCACCTGCCGCACCGCCGACAAGGCGCGGACTTGCCCGGCCCGTTGCGATGGTCCCGGGAGCGGTTTCTCATCTGCCAACGCGGGCGGCATCTGATTAATCGTGTCGACCACCCATTCGGCCGCCTTCGGCCGCGGCATGCGCCGCAGGTCGTCCGGCAGCAGCGGGCGGCCCAGCACGTAGTCCTGTTGCCCAAACTCGAAGGGAAACGACGTGATCCCGGCCAGCGGCTCGACCGGCAAACCGCCGCCGTAGCGCAACGGCAGGATCGGCACATCCAAATCGATCGCCAGGTCAACGATCACCGCGCTCATCCGTTTCACGCGGTGCCGGCAGCTCAGGGCCTGCTCACCTTCCACGTGCAGGTGGAGCGAGTGCGGCACCGCGGCCTGCGCCGCCTTGTAGCCGGCCATGATTTCCAAAAACGACCCCGGTTGATCGCGATCAAACAGGAGCTGCGGATTGACCGCCACCGACCGCCGGGGATGCCGCCACAGAAAGTCCGTCAGGCGTCCCATCCAACTCCCGGCGTGCTCCGTACGCGTGACCGTCGTCACCGGCAACCCGGCCCAGCGCGAGAAGAGATCCGTGAACAGCATCGATTCGATCGCCGTCTGGTGGTTCGCGCAGATCACGAACGGCCGCGCCTTGAGCGGCTCGAGCGCCGCCGGATCGATCAGCCGGAAATGCCGCACATAGCTCTGGCGCAGCGCCCGGGACAGATCCTCCAGAAACGCGCTGCCAAAAAGCCCGCCACCGCCTCCACTGACAGGAATCGGCTCGCCCGCCGAACGCACCTCGACGCGTCCGCCCTCGACCCGCGCCGCGATCGGCCAGGCCTGCAGGGGAAAATGCGGACTCGTCGCGCGCGTGTGCTCCGCGTTCACCGCCACCGTGGCCGGATGCACCGCCAGCAGGTGCGCGACATGCTCCTGCGCCGTGATCGCGAGCGCGAGCTGCTCCGCCGGCCGGGCCTCCGGCAGTTTGAACAGGCTTTCCAACTGGCCCGGCATCCACGCGTAGCGCGCAATCTCGCCGGCGCTCCAGGTGCTCACGACCCCATCCCAGGCGCTGAATCGGATGTTCTGATACTCCTCGCCGCGCATGAACGCCCGCCGCGCGGCAAACGTTGCCCCCACCAGCGGCCGCGCATCGAGCAGGGCAAACTCCATGAACAGGTCGCACCACACGCGATCGCCCGCGATGAATTGCACGTAAACGACCGGCAGCCCCGTTTCGGGCGCCAGCCCGCGCGGCCGGATTTCGCACCGCACCGGACCCTCCGTCGGCGTCTCGCCAAAAAACCGCACCGATTGCACCCCGCGTGGCAGCCCGTTCCAGTGCTCCGCCAGGCCCGGATACCACGATGAAAGATCGCTCAACGGCACCGCATGCGTGCAGCCATCCAGCAGGGCCGGGTGAATTTTGCCCCGGGGCACGGACCCCGCGCCCGCGTCCATCTGACATGACGCGCCTTCCGCCGAACGCCTCAACTCCGTCAGCACGTGAAACGCCGGCCCGTGCGTGGTTTCGCCCGTGACGTAAGGCGAGGCCACGAGCGGTGCGGCCAGGGCCGGCAACGCGGCCGGCGGCTCCGGATAAGCGGCCGCCCAGCCCAGGGTTGTCGCCCCCACCTCGTCGTAACGCGACAAGTCGGCGCGCTTCGCTTCGCGCCAGACCGAAAGTCTCGCAGCCGTTCGCGCGCCATCCCCGCCGGGCCCATCAACCTCGATCCTGATTTTCGCGGCCCGGTTCGCGCCGCACACCAGCCAGCGGGCGGGCGCAAACGCGCCAATTTCGATCAGCTTCATTCCGGTCGGCCCCGCCGCCGCGACCAGCTCGTCGAGCATCACCGTGAGCGGGATCACCGCTGAGGTGAAACTCGGCCGGTGGTCGTGCAGCCACGGCATTTCCGCCAGGCTGAATTCCTTCTCCACGCTCCCGGCGCTCACGCGGGCGCGTGCCGCGGCGGGCAGGCCATCGCCGCTCCGCACCCGCATCGCCAGCGGCCCCGCCTCGTAGATCTTCTTGCCGTCCACCCAGAGGCTGCCGCGCGCGCGGACCGTGATCGCGCCCGGCACGCTCTCATCGATCGCGATCAATTCCACGAGCGTCGTGATGAGCCGGTTCGTCGGCACCACCTGGCCCCGGTATTTCCAAACCACCGGTTCACCGATTGCGATCGGCTCGAACCGCGCGTCGCTCCCCCACTCGCTTCCCACCCCACGCAGCCGCAGCGCGCACTGCAAAAGCTGCAACAGGGCCTCGATCCCCAGCGAACCCGGCTGCACCGGATCCTGCATGAAGTGGGCCTTGAAAAACCACTCCGAGGCCGTCACGTCCTTTTCGGCGCGCACCAGGCCGAGGCCCGCCTCGCCCGCCTGCGGCCACCACCCCGTCACGCGGTCGAGCATCAGCAGCGGTTCACCGGCCAGCACCGCGCCCGGCAACGGAAACGCCTCCGCGTCCGCCCCGCGCAACCGCCAGCGCCCGTCCGAAGCCCGGGCGAAAAACTCCCGCTCGGTCGCACTTGGGGCCAACCCCACCTGGTTGGCAAACGCATCGCCCGGGAAGAATCCGAACGCCGTCTCCATGTTGGCGACGATCCTCCCGCCAAGCCGGGCCTCCACCCGGAACCCGACGATGATCATCGTGCCCAGCTCCGAC
>JBIJCX010000442.1:0-6210 GCA_044344465.1 Opitutaceae bacterium | reverse complement strand
GGGCACGTCCTCGTGCCCGCATTTGGAACGGGTTCGAACGGGTCGGACATGCGGGCACGGGGACGTGCCCGCCCACCCAAGAGAATGCCTCACGCGGCAAGAATCTGAAATGCGCCCCCGTTTTGCCCAAGTTGCCAATGGCGGAGACAGCCGCTGGCAACCGATGCCGCTTCACCCACTGAGCACGCTATCGATCCAACCCGCACTCAGCCACGGCGCGCGGTCTACCCATCCGAGTCTTCTATCGGAACTGAAAAGCATAGAGCTTGGCGCTGCGCATTTTGAAGTGCAGCCGCACCGTCTTGCCGGCGAGCGCGGAAACATCCGTTTGACCGCGCCAGGACACCACGGTCCGCACGTTGTTGCCATTGATCTGATCCGCCTCCGCCAGGGTGAAACCGGAAATCTGCCCGCCCGATTCATCGAGAATCTCAACGCGCCCCACCCCACCCGCGCCGGTGTCCAGATTCAGTTCCAGCCGCGAACCGGCAAAGCGGATCGGCGGCGTGATCAGCGTCCCACCGCCATACTCAAAGTCCGCCGAAACGAATCCGTCCAGGCGCATCACCGCCCGGGAGATGGCCGTCAACGGACCCTTGGCCGCGGCATCCACGCGCTGCGAATGATCGATGTTGGATCCGAAATAATAAATCCAGAGTTCGTCACCCATGCGAACAGGACCACCGAGCAGGGGCCACAGGAACTTGGCATCGAAGGCCGCCGCCGGACCGAGGTTGAGAAACGGCTTCCGCCCACCCGGCGACATGAAATGGCGCGCATCGCGACTGACCCCCAGCCGGACATCCGCGGTTTCCGGAAACATGGCCCCGGCGACCACACCCCAGTGGTGGAACAGGGACATGAAGGCGATGTAAACGCCCTCGGCCTCAGCGTAGAGCCGGACACCCGGGCCGTAGATATCGACGGGGGCGCCCGGGGTCGGCACTTCGTCCGCGAAGGGTGCACCCGGTTGCGGCCGTTCTGGTTCTGCCGCCGGTTTGGGCGCGCCCGCTGGCGTCATCACCAGGGTTTCGCCTTTCACGGATTTTCGGTCCGGGGTCACGGTCACCAACGGCCGAATCGAGGCGGCCCAATCCGTCTCGTCGGGCTGCATCACGATCTGGGTTTTCTCCCAGGTGACCATGTCGTCGGACTCGTTGTAACTGGCCATGCGGATTCGATTCTCGCCCGCGAACTGCACCCACTCGCGCGTGTAGCCCACGTAACGCTGGACGCGCGGATCCCAGAACCAGGAGGACTGTGTATCGGTCGCGCGGAGACCGGTGACGAGGCGTTCGGACAGCTTCCAGCGCAAGCCGTCCGGCGACACCCAGAGCCGGGAAGGCCCTTGAATGCCGGAGCCCTTCTTGGGGTAGATCTTCATCCAGCTCTTGTAGCGCTCTTCCGGCGGGCAGCCGGGATTTTCGTCCCGCAGCACCGAACCGCCGCCCACGGCCAGCAACCGGGGATCGGTCGGGAGGACGAAGTTGTTCGCCCGGCTGCCCTCATACTCCACGAGGTTAAGAACCGGTTTCGTGAAGCGGATGCCGTCGGTGGATTCGGCGTAGGCGAGCGCCATGAAATCGGGGTTCTGGTGCGGTTGGCGCTCGGTGTGAACGATTGAATACCAGAGGCGGATGCGCCCGCCCTCCGCACGCACGCTGCTATAGTGGGCCACCCGTAGCTTGTTCTCCCAAGCCGCATCGGCGGTGACGATCATCTCACCCGTTCGCATCGGCGGATTCATCACCAAAGAAACTCCGTCGGCCGATTCGATGAATTTATGGTCGATGAAGAGTTGCTTGCGCGAGCCGACCTCGATCCCGGGATTTTCGGCCCGACGGCGATCGTCCGCCAACCGCTGCTCCGCCGGGCGGGCGGCCTCCAGCCGCGGAGCGGACGGAATCGTCACGGACAGCACGAGGGCGAGAACGGCCAAGCTGGTTTTCATTTGGGTAATCAAGGAAAGGCTACCAGCAGCAGGCAAGGTTGCCATGGGCTGCAAGCTACGAATGGCCGTCGTCACGCGAGATCCTTGATCGTGCCGCCGGCGAAGAAGCGCGGGAAGATCAGGCTGCGCGCGGGCGGCAGGTAGCGTTGATCCACCATCTGCCGCATCAGCCGGGAAAGCCGCTGGACGTAGCTCTGGTCGTCGAACGTGTAATGCGCAATCGCCGGGCTGACGGACTCAAAGACGTGATCCTGATCGCGGGCGATCAGGGAAACCTGATCCGGCACCCGGATGCCCCGGGTCAGAAAATACATCAGGACGATGAAGACATGCTGCGGTTTCGCCACCAGCAGCGCCGTGGGCACGCGGTCGGAATTGAACAGGCTGTCCAGCTTCGCCGTCAGGCTTCGGGCGGTTCCGTCATGGCGGACCACGATCGCGCTTAGCCCGGCGTCCCGGCCGGACTCGACCGCGGCGCAGAATCCCTCCTCTCCGGCCACATCGCCGGCGACGCCCGAATTGGGCACGACAAAAGCCAGCCGCCGGTGCCCCCTTTTTATGAACACATTTGCCGCGTGCTGGGAGACCGCGCGGTGATCGACGTCGATGGACGGCAGTTGGACGGAAGGGTGGCACGAACCCAGCACCAGGGTGGGCAAGGCGCGCTTGGCGAACCACTGCTGCACTTCCACTCCGACCGAGATCAATACCCAGCAGAAGACGCGCTTCTCGCGCAAGAATGCGTCGAGTTTTCCCTGCCGGAAACGGCCGCCGCGCGCCTGACAAACGACGATCTCCGTGGCGATGTCGTCCTCGGCAAGGCGGAGTCGCATTTCGCTGATGTGCTGGAAGGTCTGGGGGGGACCATCCGAAAGCAGCTCCTGCACGACGAGGATGACCAGGCGCTGCGGTGCACTCACCCGCTGGCGCGCGCGTTTCGTCGGCACCCGATTGCGTTTGCCCGGCTGAATCTGAAGCAACCCTTCCTTGTCCAGAAGGTGCAGCGCCGCGCGCACGGTCGGCCGGCTGACGTGGAGCAGGTCGCTCAGGCGGCGTTCGCCCGGCAGGTGCTTTTCCCACAGATTCTCCGCGATGCCCTTGCGGATCGCGGCCGCGACTTGCGCCGGGAGCGAAAGGCGTTTCGGGATTTCGAGCATGGTGGCGGTTCGCAAAAATCCTTTCTGCCCAGGATTTCGCCCGGAGCCAACAAAGTTTGCGCCCATCTGTTCGGGCCAGCGGAGAAAGCGACGGCGTTCTCTGGCTTGGCTGTTCCGCAACCGGGCAAGTCAAGTTACCAGGGATTTCCGTTTGTGCGCGAGGTGGGCCGCGCTTTGCTGACCTCAACGGCCGGACCGCCGCCAGTTCATGGTCACTTGAATTGGTTTCCTCCCTTCGCGGCAGCCCGCGGGCGGACGCCCGGGCGCGGTCAAGCGCGCGGCCGATCATGCCCCGCATGGCGCAATCATCACAAACCTACCTTATGAATCGACGGAAGTTTTTCACCCCGGTGAAGTCGTGGGAATACGGCTATTGGTGGATCGACTCAGGCGGCCAGCTCGATACGATTTGTGAAAACGAGCGATTTCGTTTCGAACTGCTCTCCATCGTCATTCTCAGGCGTGCTCGCCCGGTTCGTAGTTCCGGCTTCAGCCGGTCTCGGCGGGTGCTTTGGCCGTCTAAAGACCGAACTACGAACAACGTTGTCCAAAAAGCTGCATGAAAACGGGCGCACGGAAAAAGAAAAACACCGGGGCCACCCTTTGGGAGAAGGCCAAGACGATCATTCCCGGCGGCAATCAGCTTCTCTCCAAGCGCGCCGAAATGTACCTCCCGGAGCAGTGGCCAGCCTACTACAGCCGCGCGCGCGGCTGCCGGGTGTGGGACTTGGACGGGAATCCCTACTACGATTTCGCGCAGATGGGTGTCGGCGCGTGCGTGCTGGGCTATGCGCATCCCCACGTCAACCGACGCGTGATGGCAGTCGTGCGCGCTGGCTCGATGTGCTCGCTGAATCCGCCCGAGGAGGTGGCGCTGGCGGAAAAGCTCGTCGCCCTGCACCCCTGGGCGGAGATGGTGCGTTTCGGACGCACCGGCGGCGAGGCGTGCACCATGGCGGTGCGGATCGCACGCGCGGCCTCGGGTCGATCGAAGGTCGCCTTCTGCGGCTACCACGGCTGGCACGACTGGTACTTGTCCACCAACCTCCAGACGAGCTCCAATCTCGATCAACATCTCCTGAGCGGCCTCGACCCCAGGGGCGTGCCGTCGGAGCTGGCCGGAACCGCGCTCCCCTTCCGCTACAATCAGCTCGACGAACTCGAGGCCCTGGCGACGCGCCACGGACGCGAGATCGGTGTCATCATCATGGAACCCGTTCGCTCGGTGGATCCCGCGCCGGGCTTCCTCGCCGGCGTGCGCCAGATCGCCGACCGCCTCGGGGCGGTCTTGATTTTCGATGAGATCACCTCGGGATTCCGTCTGAACGTCGGCGGCGCGCATCTGCGGCACGGCGTGACTCCCGACGTGGCGGTTTTCGGCAAGGCCCTCGGCAACGGTTATCCGATCGCGGCGATCATCGGGAAGCGCAGCGTGATGAACGCGGCGCAGGAGAGTTTCATCAGCAGCACGTTTTGGACGGAACGCATCGGCCCGGTGGCCGCACTGGCCACGATTGAGTTCATGGCGCAGCACGACGTGCCCGCGGCGCTCGGGCGGTACGGCCAGCGCATCATGGAAGGCTGGCGACACGCGGCCGCCGAATCGGGATTGAACATCCAGGTGAGCGGCATCCCGCCCCTCGCGCGGCTTGCGTTCGCGCATCCCGATGCGCTGGCGCTCCAAACGCTCTACACGCAGGAGATGCTCGACCGCGGTTACCTCGTCGGCGCGGCGGTCTATACCACCTACGCCTACTCGGACGCACTCCTCGAGCGCTTTGCGACCGACACGGCCCATGTTTTCAAAACGATCAAACGGGCGGTAGACGCCGGCACGGTGCGCGCGCAACTGCGGGGACCGGTAAAGCACGCGGGGTTCGCGCGGCTCTCCTGACCAGGAAACGGCCGGCCAATCATCAGTCCCATCAACGATCAAACCGCCGCCATCAGTACGGCGTTGGTGAAACCCTCCGCATGAAAATCCTCCAACTTGGTTCCGGCTCCATGGGCACGCGCCGCCTGCGCGACCTTTATCAACGCCAGGATCTCACGCTCGCGATGTATGACGAGCGGGAGGACCGCCGGCAACGCGCCCTCGAATGCTTCGGCATCCCGGTCTTCAGCCGGCTCGATGACGCGCTGGCCTGGGGTCCCGAGGCGCTCGTCATCTCCACCCCGCCGGGGACCAAGGGCGCTTATATCAAGCTCGCGCTCGAGCGCGGGTGGCACCATTTCAGCGAAGCCGACATCTGGACTTACGATGCCGCGGAAATTGCGCACGTGTCCCGCGAGAAGCACCTCGTGAGCGCACCCTCGGCTTCCTTGCTGTATTTGCCCGTGGTCAAGGCGCTGGGAACATTCGTACGCGACCAGCTCGGCTCGCTCCTCGGCTACCAGGCTTTCCTGTCCACCTACATGCCTGGGTGGCATCCCGGCGAAGGCGAGGAATACTACGCGCGCCACCGCAACACGTCGCCCGCGCGCGAAATGATCCCGTTTGAACTGACGTGGCTGAATGCCATCTTCGGTGTCGCCACCGAGGTGGCCGGTCACTTCGAAAAATACGGCGGCCTGCCCGGTGTGGTCGAGGATACCTGGAGTCTCTCCCTGCGCCTGCAGAACGGCGGCATCGGCCAGCTCACCACCATCATGGCGTGTCCGATCGATTATCGTCGCGGCTGCTGTTTCGGCACCAACGGAATGATCACCTGGGACATCGGCAGCGGCGACCTCACCGTGCAGACCGCCTCCGACCCGACGCCCCGCCGGCAAAACTTCGGCGCGATTGGCACCGTGATCGAGGCGATGTATCTGGAGGAAATCAGCGCATTCATCGCCGCCATCCAAGGCCGGGCAGACTGGCCGCAAAGTTACGCCCGAAGTCAGCCGTACATCGCCACTCTCGCCGCGGCCGAGCAGAGCTTGGTCACCGGCCAGTGGGTCAAAGTCGACCCGAACGCCGAACCCGCGCCGGCCCCGCCCCGGCGAAACTGAAAACCTCCGGCCTTAACCCTGCCGCCAGCCACCCATGGATCCACTCAAACGACCGATGACTCGCCCCTACATCCTCCGGCCAATACTGGCCCTCACCGCCAGTGTGCT
>JBIJCX010000472.1:0-5606 GCA_044344465.1 Opitutaceae bacterium | reverse complement strand
GACAGCAGTGATTTTACCTATGAAGTTGGTGCCCGAGGGGGGACTCGAACCCCCATGCGGTTAAGCACAGGCTTCTGAGACCTGCGTGTCTACCAGTTCCACCACCCGGGCAAGGGTATCATTAACTGTAACTTACGGAAGTGCATCAAGGTCGTTATTTGCTTTTTCTACACCTCTCTTCTACACTTTGCGCATGAACACCGCGAAAAATGAGAAAAAGGGATGGGAAAGAACCAACGTCACGAATCTGCTACGCAACCGACAGAGCAGGACTTACTACGCCCGCGTCAAAGTCAACGGCAAGCAGAAATGGCGGGGTCTTGAAACGACCGTCTTCTCCGTCGCAAAACTTAGGCTCGCCGATGTCGAGAAAGAGGTCCGCGCGCAAGGGATCGCGGCAAGGGCGGAGACGGAGGCCGGCAATGGAAAAGAAACCAACGTAGGCCGTTTCGTGGCCGTCTATCGCCAGCGCACTGAGCAAAACGCTTCCCTTTCGGCCGGGACCAAGCTGCGTCGGGAAATCGCCATTAAGGCCGTCCTGAAGACGTGGCCGGACCTTGCCGAACGCGACGCCCGTCGTCTTACGCCAACTGACTGCCAGGCATGGGCCGCGAGAGCCCTTCGCGAGGGCACGGGATTTATTGCCCCAAATGTAAAGACTGTCCGCAAGGGCATGTCGCCCTCGGCGTTCAACAAGTGCGTGGACACCCTGCGGGCGGTTCTCGAAATCGCCCGTGAATTGGGAGTGATCTACAAAAATCCCGCCGCTGAAATCGCCAAGGCACGAATTAAGCAAAAACGGCTTGAACTGCCTTCCGCGAAGCAGTTCGAAGAGATCATCAAACAGATCAGGACTGCGGGTGCGCGTTGGTCAGCCGACTGCGCTGATATGGTTCGGTTTCTGACCTATTCTGGAGCACGCCTCCGCGAAGCGACGGCGCTGGGTTGGAGTCATGTGAACACGGCGAAAAACGAGATAACCATCCCCGGCACCAAATCCGGTTCCAGCTATCGAATTGTTCCTCTATTCCCGGCGCTCGCCGCACTTCTCGCGGAAATCAAAAGCCAGCGCGAGCCGGAAGCTGAGGATGCCGCGATCCTCCGCGTCGGCGGCTCCCTCGGCGCGTTAGAATCTGCGTGCAAGGCCGTCGGCCTGAAACCGATCAACCATCACGACCTCCGGCATCTTTTCGCGACCCGCTGCATCGAATCCGGCGTCGATATTCCGACCGTCTCGCGCTGGCTCGGGCACTCAGACGGCGGCGCGCTGGCAATGAAGACTTACGGCCACCTCCGGCAAGAGCACAGTGCCGCGCAAGCCGCCAAAGTTCATTTCTAAATCAACTCAGCGGAAGAGCAGTTGTCGGTTAAAAATCAAAACGGCCTTTTTGCCGATTTTCGCCCACCTCTCCTCACGCCGTCTAACCGCTGCACTTCAATGTCTTGGGCGAGAATCTCGCGTTTCTGACGTTTGCCCAAATTGGCCGATTTTCCGCCTCCACTGTAGAAAAGCCCTGTAGGAGCCCAAGTTGGAGATTATGCCGAGTAGACCGGTGTGGAGGTCTCATTTGAGAGGGAGCCGGTCCGCTTCAACTCGGGATAATTACAGCGCCTCCAAGAAAGAGATCAAGTGCGCTACGGGTTTCGGACGGGGTAGCGCCGGAGATGCCCCGGGGTCGAGTAATTGAAGGCATTGTTTCTTCATTCTGAGGTCGGCTTCGACATATTGATGGGTCGTAGTGGGATTTTCATGACCGAGCCAAAGGGCGATGACTTCGAGGGGAACTCCGGCTTGCAGGAGGTGCATCGCCGTGGTGTGGCGAAAGACATGGGGCGTGATTTGCCGACCGGCGAGAGAGGGACAATCTTGCTCGGCTCGCCGTACTGCGAGCATCAGCCGAAAGGCCGCTCCGTCACGAGAAAGGGGCACGCCGCGGCGGTTGGTAAAAATGGGTTGATCCGATCCGATCTGGTTACACCGATGCCATTGCTGCAAATGCCGGAGGGTTTTCGGCCAAAGTGGGACCGAGCGGAGCTTTCGTCCTTTGCCCCGCAGAGTGAGACTGCGTCCGTTGATGTCGCTGGGGCGAAGATCGAGTGCTTCCGAGATTCGGGCGCCAGTATTGTAGAGGACCGTGAACAAGAGGAGGTCGCGTTGGCCGGACCAGGACTTTGCCGTCGCGCCAAGAATGGCGGTGACCTCCTCCCGGGACAAGAAGCCCACCTGCCGCCGAATCGTCCGTTTCGTCGGGATCGAGAGAATCCGCTGGAACGGCGCCAAGAAGTCCGGCGCGGTTTGGGCCACGGCGAAGCGAGCGAAAGCGCGAATGGCCGCGAGCCGAAGATTACGCGTTTGCACCGTATTTTTCCTCGCCTGTTCCAGATGGTCGAGGAAAGCGAGTACGGCCTCGGCGGAACAACTTGCCATCGTGAGCGAGTCGATGGAAGTGCCGTGGTGGGTAGAGAGGAAGATGAGGAACAGGCGGAAGGTGTCGCGGTAGCCTGCGACGCTTGGGGTTGCGGTCGGCTCCAGCTCGTGGGGCCTCCGCCGTCCGCAACACGCCGCGCCCACCGGGTCACACTGATGATCATGACTCTGACGCTCCACAGTCGCGCGGCGCCATCGACGCCAACAGGCACCCTGCCAGAATATCACATTCATCAGCCTGACCCGTTCGGCCTGTCCCAGGCCAAAATCGGCCCATTCTTGCGATGGCCTGTTCGGCGCAGCTCGCGAGAGATCGAACCCACGAATTGGGGTAAACGGGCCCTTGGCCGCTGCGGTGGCGCGACCAGCGTGATCCGCTACCCGGATGGTCTGCACCCGCTACCGCCCCCGCCAGCCCCGGGCCTCGCCCGTCTGGCAGATCGTCCACGATCACGCCGCGAAACTCCCCGGTTTGTCGGCGCAAGCGGTTGCCGCCATCACCGCCTTCCTCGGCTGCGGCGACCTGCACGCCGGCTTCACCCGCCTGCACTGCACCGAGTGCGGCCATGAGTACCTGCTCGCCTTCACGTGTAAACAGCGCGGTCTCTGCGCCTCCTGCCACCAGCGCCGCACGCTTATCGAGGGCGCTTTCATCGCCGACGAAATCTGCGCCCCGGTGCCCCACCGGCACCTCGTGCTCACCATTCCCCGGCTGATCCGCAACATGTTCAAGTTCGACCGGACTTTGCTCAACGAACTTTATCACGCCGCCCACACCGCGATCACCGCCTGGCTCCGCCAACGCACCGGCCAGCCGGACGGCCAGCCGGGCCTCGTCGTCGCCGTCCAGACGTTCGGTGACTTTCTGTTTTGGCACCCCCACGTGCACGTGGTGGCCGCCGCCGGCGTGTTCGCACCCAACGGAGGCTTTCAACTCGTCCCGCCCGGCGGTTGGCAGGATCTCGGCGAACTCTGGCGCCAAACCGTCCTTCGCCGCCTGCGTGACGCCGACGTGCTCGCGGACTGGCAGATCGCGCGGCTGCAGAACTGGCGCCACAGTGGTTTTTCGGTGGATGCGGGTGAAGCCCCCCTTGCCGCCGACGATGCTGCCGGCCGTCGCCGCCTCGCGGAGTATCTCCTGCGCGCCCCGTTCTCCCTCGAAAAGATCACCTACAACGCCGATACCGGCAGTGTGCTCTACCGCTCCGAGCGCCACTGGCGGACCCGGCGCAACTTCGAGGTCTGGGCGGCCAACGAATTCATCGCCACGCTCATCTCCCATCTGCCCGCCAAAGGCAGCCCGCAGGTCCGCTACTACGGTTGGTACAGTAATCGACAACGGGGTCTGCGGCACCGGACCGCCGGCGCGGCGGCGGGCAAGATTCATGCTCCGCCGACTCGCGCTCGGAGCCGCCGCGCCGCCTGGCGCGAGCTGATCCAGCAAATCTGGGGCGCCGACCCCTTGCGCTGCCCGCATTGCTCGGGCCTGCTGCGGCCCATCGCCGTCGTCGAGGCGAAGGCCGAAATCCTCGCCGTCCTGGTGCCCCTGGGTCTGGCCCGGCTCCACGAGCGGCCCTTTGCGCTCGGTCCGCCCCAGCCGGAGGTCGCCGTCCTGATCGACGCCGCCACGGGTGACTGCCACCCCCTCGACCCGCCGGATTGTCCGCCCGGGCTGCCGTATCCCAAGCCACGTGACGAACCGCTCCGGTTCCGCGCGGAGGTGATGGAGCCGGGCGAGGACTTCGACCAGACCGGCTTCGAACTGCACGCGGCGCCGCCGGATGCTCCGGCGGATCCCGGCCAGGGCGAACTTTTCGGCAACGACTATTCCCAGCCCGATGCCGCCGACCGCGAGCCGGTTTTCTGGACCGATGGGGCCGGCCAATCGACGCGCGAGGACGACTTCGTTCAAGCCGACGCGCTGGAATCAGTTTGAAGACTCGCAGCTTGACCGCGAGCCAGGCGGAGCCTTGGCTGCGGGCATGGTGAGGTTTGCAATCAAGCCGCTCCCTGCTCCCGTTGCGCCCCCAACCCGGCCGAATTCCGCCGCGAAGAACCCGTCGCCCCGCCAATATCGCGTCCGCACCCTTCGGAAGGCGTCTTTCTACGTTAGGGGGGGCTAAGGGGGGGCCTTGGTTTTGCCTCCGCCCTCCCCCTAACCCCCTCCCGACCCAACCCCCGGAAGATCCAGTTTCCTATCAGCCACCGGCGTTTTTTACGAAATGGTGGGGTGATTTTCAAACCGGCGGTTCTTGGAGATGTTCACGCCGCCGCTCGCATTTCACGTTGCGAGAGCATCTTCAGCTTACGCAAGATTAAGACGTCGCGACAGCGTGCTGAGAGACTGATCCTGTGTTCGGATCACGGTCACACGATGCTTGACGATTTCAAGCGGCCGCCCCCGGCGTGCCCGGGCTACCCCTTGATCGGGCGGCTTGCGGGGACGGGCAGAGTTGCGCGGGATGCAGGTGAGTGTTTCCGCGATGATGGGGTAAATGGGGATCCCCGCCACTGCCGCGAAAGCGAGAACGTAATCAAACTCCTCCTACCACCAAGCGCTGCCTCGCAGTGCCGGAAAAGAAAGCCAGGGTATTTGGGGGATCGATTATCAGCCGGAGTTGCTCGGCGCTTCCGCAGTGGAACTCGTCATCGGGCAAATCCATCGGAATGAACGCGGGAGTCCCGTGGCGCCGCGAAAGATGGTGTTGGACACCATTTGGGTTGAATAGACTTCTGGCCTCGTGGTCGGGTCGTCTAACACTCGACGTCGTCCATTTTGCAGAAGGCTCGACGAGGCCAATCTGTATGGCACGGCCGCACCTAAATATCCAGGCAACGTTCGGCGGTCCTAGGACGCATCCGGGAATGTTTGGTTTGGGTCAGCCCACTTCTTGAACGCGCCCGTGGTCGTGACTTGGCGCCTGGCGTATCCTGACACGCGTTTTTAATATACGAAGTCAAAAGTGTTTTCTGAGCGCGGAGGGCCGGGTTCCGTCAAGGCCACGATCGAACAGACCGCTTCGTAGCGCCATGGATCCGCCATCCACCTCAAACCATAGTACGAAGGCAATCAATGAGAGGAATTGATATGGTTCCAACAGATTATGCCATTCCCGACTTTGCGAGTCTGTCGTATTCTCAGCAAAATCGGACGACACCTTTTCTCTTCCATCAGGAG
>JBIJCX010000441.1:0-6226 GCA_044344465.1 Opitutaceae bacterium | reverse complement strand
GGTGATCATGAAACGAGCCCTGGGCTTGATCGATGCGCATGTGGATGGAATCTATTTCTTTGAATCGAATCTGTTTTGCACAATGGACCACCTGCGGTGGATCGTGCCGCTGCTGGGCAACCGGGGACGCCTGGCAGAGTTCCTCAAGACCTCCAACCTTGAGGCGTGCTACCCGGTTCGGGCCACCAATGCGTGTGCGGGTTTCGATAATCACTCCGGCCTCCAACACTGGAGTGTGTATAACGAAAAAGGGTTTGAGCGCTTATAGACATGGGCTGCAGAACGGGCATGTGCGACGGGGTCATGCGGGGCGCGCAGATGGGTCACGATGCGACTTTCGACACGTACTCGGACGAGAGTCAGATTGCGGCGCGCAGATTGCGGCGACCTGTCGATAAT
The DNA here is from genome assembly GCA_044344465.1 of Opitutaceae bacterium. Taxonomy (GTDB): domain Bacteria; phylum Verrucomicrobiota; class Verrucomicrobiia; order Opitutales; family Opitutaceae; genus ER46. Next base: position 5,827 of record JBIJCX010000441.1, on the reverse strand, counting down.
CGCGACCTGGGCCTTCACGCGCGGCTACGCCCGCGCCGCGGCCGTCGTTGGGCGGGTCACAGCACTCCCGGCAATTCCCCCAGCGTCCGCAAAATCCCGTCCGGCTGAAAGCCGGGCCGGTCGACGGGCGCGCCAGCGCGGTTGATCCAATAGACGCGGAAGCCAAATGCCTTGGCTCCGAGCGCGTCCCAGCAGTTCGCCGAAACGAAGCCGATCGCACCCGCCGCGATCCCCAGCCGCTCCACTGCCAGCGTGTAGACCCGGGGCGCGGGCTTGTATATCCCGACCGCATCGACACTGAGCACCGCGTCGAAAAGTTTTTCCACGCCGCGGTTTTTCACCAGCGGCTCGATCGTGTCGGGCGATCCGTTGGTCAGGATGGCGAGCTTCCTCCCAGTGCGCCGCAGTTGTTCGAGCGCCGCCGGCACATCGGGGTAAGCGGCCAGATTCAGGTATTCGTCCATCAGTGCGCCCGCCCGCCTTTCGTCGAGCGGCAACCTGAGCGCCTCGCACGCGTAGTCGAGGGCCTCGCGCGTCACCGTTGAGAACGGCGCATAGCGGTCCATCAGGCTCCGCTGCCAGGTTCGAACCGGCAGGATAGGTGACCCTTGGGTCAAGCGGGAGGAGCCAACGGACGGCGTCAGGGCGATCAGCGATCGCGCCGGCGCAGGACGTGGGCGCGAGTCGCATGAGGAGTCGGACGGACGGGGTCAGGCGGTTGCGCGTTGCAGATCCAAGCGGCACAGCTCGCGTCAGCGGGGCGCAACCCAAGGAGTGCATCTGCCACCGCCCCGGACCGTGGGAAAGCCGTATGTCCCGCCCGGAACCATCCCATGCTTCTCATTTTGACACCTCACGCAGGGTCCATCGCGCGTTCTGTTGACGAGCCCGGTGCGGTAATTCCGCACGCCGGGATCGCGAGGGGACCGCCCGGCAACGGGCGGTCCTACCTTAAAGCGGAAGAACACTTGCCCTTCATGCAAGTTGACGGCAGGTTTTCTCAGCCATGAACGATACGGAGGTTCTTTCCGCTGCCCTACGCCTTCCCGCTCGAAAACGTGAACGTGTTGCTGAGGCTTTACTCGAAAGCGTCAAGTCTCCAAGTAAAAAGCACTTAGATCGGCTTTGGACTCAAGAATCGGAAGCCCGGATCGATGCTTTCCTTGCGGGCAAGATCAAGACCGTTAGCGGAGAGAAAGTCCTCAGTTACCGAATTGGGAAATGAATTACGAGTTCCTCATTCCCGCGGAAAGGGAGTTTGAGGAAGCGCTTGATTGGTATCTTGAGCGGTCTGAGCGCGCAGGCGAAGGATTTCGGGCGGCCGTAAACGATGCCATTCAGCGTGCGTTGAAGAATCCGACCTCTGCTGGTTTTCTCATCGGGAAGCGGTCTCGGAAAATGATGTTGGACCCGTACCGTTACGGTCTGATCTATTTCACTCACGCAGGTTTTTTATATATTGTCGCCATTGCACCGAACCGCAAGCGACCGCGGTATTGGGCACATCGCATAAAAGACGCCTAACCCGGAGAGTTGTTTGACGCGCAGCCGTCACACGACTCGGGTTGAACAAGCCCTTGAATGACGGACGTGGGTGAACGGCCGGGGGCCGCGCCCGTCAACCCGGGTCGGTTGAGTTGGCCTTGGCGCGGAACTCGAAGACATCTTCCGCCTTGGCGGGAATGCGGTCGGTGCTCCGAAACAACCGGCGCGACGTTTCACCCGAAATCGCGAATTCGTACGACAGGCTCACAAGCCGAACTTTCTGAGTTGCGCGTTGATCTTCTCGTATTTTGAAACGCGACCGAGCGGCGGGGATCAGGGCGTTCGGCGTTCGCGTACGCGAGAGACGGGTGCTCAGATTGCGTCTGCGGCCGATCCGTGGGATCGGGTTGCTTTCGATTGATTGGTCCTTGAAGGCGAGGCGGATGAGTCGAAAAATCGGCCACGCTCCCGCCCACAGGGTCAGGCCGCGGAAATTGACTTCAGGGTCGACCGAACGGGATCCCGCGGCACGAAAACGCGGCTGGATCTTTGGAATCGTTCGACGGGTAATCAGCAGATTACCAGCGGTGCCGCGATGCTGGATTCGTTCCGCATGATCGTGGCCGCGCGGTATCGGTGGCCTGACACCCGGCGGGCGCGCCGAGTCTGTTTTTGACAGTACCGGCTCCGCCCTGCAGCTTGCCGTCATGTCCACCGTGCCGCAATCGTTCGTGCTCACCGTCGCGGACTACCGCGATCTCGACGAGGCGGAGATGTTCGAGAGTCCCTTGTTTCCCGGGCTGACGATTTCGGCGGCCGAGATTTTCAAGCCGTAAACGGGGGACTGCGGCCGGGGTCAGGGTGAGGTGCCAGTGGTCCCGAGCGGGGTGTTTTCCCGCCTGCAGACCGCTCTTTTGTCTCGCTACATTTTCCGGAGGCACCGCTCTTTATTGTCGCGAAGAATGGTAGGACCAATGCCTTCGCGATCTTCTCGCACTGCCGCTCATCCCGTCCAAGCCCAGCACCCAACTCGCGACCGAGCCTGAAGAACCCAGCTTCGAATCCCGACCCCAACCCCTTGCCGGGGAAGCCCCGAAAACCGTAAAAACCATGAAACAGGGTATTCTCGTCCGCGCTTTGATCGCTTGGTTCACGTTCGCCGTTGCCCCGAACCACGCGGTCCAGGCCGCCGAGGGTGTCGGCACCGTCACCGGCACGGTGAGCAATGCGGCGACCCGGAATCTGCTCGAAGGCGCGAAGGTCGAGCTGCCGCAGCTCGGGCTGGTCGCGCTCACCGACAACACGGGGCGATTCGTGCTCTCCGCCGTGCCGGCCGGCGCCCATGAACTCGTCGTGTCCTACCTCGGTCTCGATTCCCAGCGGAGCCAGGTGACCGTCGCCGCCGGCCAGCGCGCCGTGCGCAATTTCGATCTGACGACCTCCATCTACCAGCTCGACACGTTCAATGTCATCGGTGAACGCGAGGGCGGGGCCGCTGCCATCACCTCGCAGCGCAACGCACCCAACGTCACCAACCTCGTCGCCATGGATTCCTTTGGCAACCTGCCCAACATGAGCGCCGGTGAGGTGGTCATGCGGCTGCCCGGCGTGGCGGGCGATCTCGACCAGGAGGGGCTCGCCTCCCGGTTCAACATCCGGGGCACGGACTCGAGCCTCAACGCTGTGACGGTGGACGGCGGCCTGCTCACGAGCAACGGGAGTTCGCGCGGCTTCGAGATGCAGAGCATCACCGGCACGATGTTCGAGGCGATCGAGCTCATCAAGGGCCACACGCCGGACAAGAGCGCCGACTCGCTCGGCGGCACGCTCAATCTCAAGACCCGCTCGCCCCTCAGCATGAAGGAAAAGCGCCGCACCACCTACAGCTTCAACACGCGCATCGCGCCGTCGTTCTTCGAGCAGATCCCGCTCCGGGAGCAGCACCGGGCCCACCCGCTCGTGACTGTCGCGCACCAGGAGGTCTTCGATGTGTTCGGCGGCAGCCGGAACCTCGGCGTGGCGGTGAACCTCTTCTATAGTGAGAACGCCGTCGGAGGTTACCGAACGGCCTACGACTATCAGAATACGATCAACCAGCCGGCCTACGTCTGGGATTTCCTGACCTGGAACAACACGAACAATCGCAAACAATATAGCGTGAACATCAAGGCGGACTACCGGCTCACGCCAAATACGAAGCTGACCACGACGTTCACGACCAACGACAATTTTGAGCGCCACCGGCGCGTGTTCCAGACCCGCTTCTATTCGACCCAGGGTCAAAACACCGTGCCGGGCGCGGCCACCAGCATCATCCCCGGTGCGTTTACCGACACCGTCACCCAGGTCCGTCCGGTCACGCAGTCGACGATCGACAGCCAGTCGACCGGACCGCTGAACTATTATGTGCGGATGCGACGGCTCGATGTTGGCGCCGAGCACGAATTCAACCGGCTGCAGATCGACTACACGGCCGGCATTGCGCAGACAACGTTGAACAGCGGGCAGGGCACGGCCGGTTCACTCCAGATGCGGATCAGCAACGTCGGCTGGATCCTCGACCGGTCGAAGTCCGACCTGCACCCCACCGTCACGCAGGTGGGCGGCCCTGACTTTCTGAATCCGGCCAACTGGCGTCCGGCCCCGACCGGGCTCAGCAACACCAACGCCCAGATCGACCAGCAGCTCAAGCAGGTGCGTTTCAACGCCCGCTACCAACTGCCCATGGCCGCGCCGACGTTCGTCAAGGCCGGCTTCTCGTGGAGCGAGCACATTTTGGAGTTCTGGGGCAAGGACCAGCACCGATGGAACTACATCGGCACCGGGCCCCTGCCGAACGACCCAGACCTGAAGTTGTATGAGACCGTGAAGACCGGTCGCCAGATGCCGCAGTGGCAGTCGCACATGATCATGAACGAGCGCCGGCCGCGCGACCCGGCGCTCTGGCGCGAAGACCTCTACTATTACGAGCAACAGAAATTCACCGCCACGCGCGGCGTCACCGAGACGGCGCCGGCGGTCTACCTGATGGCGCAGGGCCGGTTGGGCCGCGACGGCGTGCTGGGTCGGACGGGTTATCTCGGCGGCGTGCGCGTCGAGGAGACTGAGACCAGCAGTTGGGGCTGGGTGCGCGGTCGCGCGGTCAGCACGGTCGCGCAGCAGACCGCCGATCCGGCGGGCACCGCGGCGCGCGACTACGCCGGCAATTACCGCGAGCTCGACGCCAAATACCGGATGTCTTTCCCCAGCATCCACGCCTTCCACGATCTCACGCCAAATCTGAAGACGCGCCTCAGCTATTCGACGAGCTTCGGCCGCGCGGGGCGGAGCGAGTTTCTCCCCAACGAGACGATCGACGAGAACAACAAACTGGTCACGGTCAACAATCCCGGCCTGCGGCCGCAGACGTCCTCGAACTGGGACGCGACGCTCGAATATTATTTCGAGCCCGTTGGGCAGCTCGCGGTGGGCTGGTTCCACAAGACGATCGAGGACTATATCATCCGCAACCAGGAGACCGGGACGATCGGCAACGGCCCGGACAACGGCTATAATGGCGAATACGCCGGCTTCACCGAACGGACGTCGATCAATGCCGGCATCGCGTTTGTGCAGGGCTGGGAATTCAGCTACCAGCAGCAGTTCACCTTCCTGCCGGGCCTCCTCAAGGGCCTGAGCGGATCGGCCAACTACTCATGGATCGACACGCACGGCATGTACAGCGGGACGCGTTACCTGACGAGCCGCGAGGTCACGGGCTTCATCCCGCACGTCGCCAACCTCTCGTTGTCGTGGCGTCACCGCAGTTTCAGCACCCGCGTGCTGTACAACTTCACCGGCGAGCACATTACCAGTTTCGATGCGACCAACCCGGCGAGAAACCTCTACCGCTTTTCGCGCAAAACGGTGAATGTCGGCGTAGCCTACCAGTGGCGCCCGGCGCTCGGTCTGAGCCTGGACATTGCCAATCTTTTCAACGAGCCGCAGGTCCTCTATCGGGGCTTCAAGAACCGGATGCAGGATACCATCATCAGCTTCGTCACCGTGACCGCCGGCATCAACGGCCGGTTCTGAACGCGCGCCATGACAAGTGCTCAGCGCCCTCGTCGCCCTCTTCCGTTGCACCCCGCTCCCTCAGGGTAAACATGCCGTGGGCCACGAATGTCCCCTTGATCATGAAAACCGAATGGTGCGGTCGCAGGCAGCCCGCTCGCGGGCGCGTTTTCGGATTACGCGCAAGCCCGCTCGCCTGCGGCCAACTGCTACGAAACAGCTTCTGTGCGGGGGGTGGGCCGGGCGCTCCGGCGCGCGGCCTTCGGCGTGGAACGATCGCCGTTACGGG
>JBIJCX010000440.1:0-6231 GCA_044344465.1 Opitutaceae bacterium | reverse complement strand
TCTATGACCGCCGTTACAAAACGTAATCAGCAACTCATCATCTGGCGCCCGAGGCTTTGGTGGCGGGCGTTTCCTTCGTCGATGCCGGCGGCGGTCCGGGATCGTTTCCGAGCAGCGCCCAGAGGGCGTCGACGAAGGGCTGCTCGATCTCGAAGACCGTGTTGAGTTCCCGGGACCCGGCAAATTGTTGGTTGCCGCCGATCCGTTCGGTGAAAAGGAGGATCAGCACGCCCGCCTGTTCCGCCCCGCCTCCGCCCGGAAGCGAGAGCGTGGCCTCGAGTTGATATCGCCACGGGCGCTCGTCGCCGGCGACGGCGACCTTGTCGGCGAAGCCGGCCGGCAGGATGGATTTCGCCCGCAGGGCGCGGAGCTGGGCGAGCACGTCTTGCACGGCTTGCGGGTTGCGGGGCGGCCCGGAGGGCGCGCCGGTCGCGTCAAAGCTGGTCTCGAACACGACCCGACGGGATTCGACCTCGGAGACCTTGAGCGTCTTGAAACGGGCGCCGGGGGGCAGCGGATCGCGCAGCGAGCGATCGCGCCAGGCGTGGGTCTCGATCGCCAGTTCGCGTCGGACGTCGATCTTGACCTCATAGATTGAAGTGCCCGGATCCACCGGGGTGCCAACGCGGGCGTAGACGACGCTCCGGCTCGCGTCGGTGCCGAGCCGCAGGACGACCGGCGCAATCTTGCCCGCGAAGGTCAGGGTGATTTCGCGTTCCGGCCGGTTGAAGCCCCAGCTTTCGAGATCGGCGCTGATCGGCGCATCGCTGGTGAACTTGTCCGCACTGAGCAGCGCGAGTTGTTCGAGCAGGCGTTGGATCGCGGCGCGATCCGCGGGCAGCGTCTGCGGGCCCTGGGCTCCTTCACCGCGCTGGATGATTTGCCAACGGGGCGCGGCGTCGGCGGTCGTTCCCGCCGTGGCCTCGAGCCGCTGCAACGTCAGCGGCGCACCGGGCTGGACCGGCGCGGTGAGGGTGATGGCGGTGACCGCCTGGGCGTCGAAATCGAGGATCCGTTTTTCGCGGAGGCTTTCCTGGGCACTGCGCAGGTCGGCGACCAGCTGGTTCCGCACGACGACAGTGAACAGCGCGTTGCGGCCGTCGAGTTGCGCGTAGTATTCGGCGGTCGCGTCGGGGGGTGAGCCCGGTGGAGAGCCCGCGGGTGGCGGCACGACCGCACCGAGAAAAAGCGTCTCGTCGCGGTTGTTGCCCTGCAGCACGACGCGCAGCGCGGGCGCCGCGGCGGGCAGCGTGGCGGGCGGCGGCGGGTTGAAGGTTTTGGCGTGCAGGGCGTTGAGCTCGTTGATCGTGAGCTCGACGGCGGACTTGCTGGCGCGGGCAATGATCGGGGTCTCGAAGGACCAGCGCGCCCCGTCGCGCCGAATCCGGACGCGCACTCCGGCGGTGCCGCTGCCCCGGGCTGGATCGGGGTTGGCCGTTTGCACGCTGACCGAGCGCGCCTCGAAAACTGGAATGGTGAGGAGCGTGTCGGCCCGGAGTTGTTCGATCGGCAGGGACAGGCGGTCGATCAAGGAGCGGCCAACCACGTGGACCCGCTCGCCGTCCGGCGAAAGGACATAGACCCGCTTGCCGTCCTTGGTCGTATCCCCGATGCGCAGCACCGTCGGCGGTCGGATCGCGTTGGCGCCAGCGGCCGGATCGCCGGAGCTGAAGGCGACGGAAATCTTCGGCTTTTCCAGGCCGTAGTCGGTCAGCGACTGCTTGGTTTGGGCCAGGTCGGCGACGCGGAAACTCGTCTCGTGCTCGAGCAACTGGAGTTCGTTGACAATGCTGTTGACGGCGTGCGGATTGGCCGGCCAGTCGAGCGGCTTGGTCAGGAGCCACGTGTCGCGTTTGCGCTCGAGGCTGAAGGAGGCGCCGGCGGCGGCGCTCGTGACCTCGAGCCGCCGGATGTCGCCGGCCTCGGTTCCGAGCACGCGGCGGCGGGCTTCGAGCGACGCGGCCTCGGTGCGCCAGTTGCGCTCGAATTTGAAGATGAAAAAGAACAGCGCGACGTTCAGGAAGATCAGGACGAGCGTGACTTTGGTGCGCATGGGGGTTCGGTTTTCAGCCTTCAGCTTTTCAACTCCGCCTCGTCCAGTAGACGAGCATGCCCAGCAGCAGCGCGACGCCGGGGAGTCCGAGGATGAGCGAATAACGCAACTTCATGAACTCGCTGCCGCTGAGCGCGAGTTTCAGCCGCTCGATGGGCCGGGGCGGGATGTTCAGCTGGTGGTCCCGGTCGACACTCCAGTTCACGGCGTTGAGAAAGACGGCGAGGTTGCTGTTGTCGATCCGGGCGTTGGCGACGAGATCGCCGGTGCCGAAGACGACGAGCCGGCCGCCCGGCACGCTGAACGGGAGGTTGTCCCGCACGCCGAGGCGTTCGGATGCGACCACGAGACCGAGGCGGTCGGGTGGATCGATGCCGGGCCAGGGCCGCGTGTCGATGCCGGGATCGAACTTGGCCGGAACGCCCGGGCGAAAATCCCGCTCGCCCCAGGCGGTCTTTGACGTCGCGGCGATGGTGACCGTGTTGAGTCCGCTGCCCAGGGACCGGCCGGGATCGGGCATGACGGTCCGGGCCAGCCCGAGGCGCAGCTTCGCCTGATAGTCGAGCAACGTCTTGGTGATCGGGTGGGGCAGGAACGCCCAGATCAGCAGGTCCTGGTTGTCGGTCAGGTTTTCCGGCCCCGTGTCGTGGATGATGTCGTCGTGCACCAGGACCCCCCAGTCGAGCAGCAGGTCGTCGAGGCCGAGGGCGGCGGCACTGAGGCCCGGGGCGAGGAACAACATGAGGCGCCCGGCGCTGGCGCCGAGATACTGGCGCAGCATTTCCTGCTCGGCCGGCGGGTAGCGATTGCGCGGCGCCACCGCCACCAGGAGCGAGGCATCGGCGGGGACCTTGCGCAGCACGCTCAGGTCCACGGTGTCCACCTCGAAGTTGCGCAGCTTCAGCTGGTCGCGGAGGGCCGAGAGCCCGCGGGTGGCGTCGGCATCCTCGGGTCGCAGCTCCGAATGGCCGACCAGGAAATAGATTTTTTGGCGACCGGGGCTGGAGACGTCGAGCAACGCGGCCGTCAGCACCTGCTCGCCCTGAAAGGCCTCCCGCTGCTTGTTCTTCACGCTGTACAAATCATTGACCGGCACGACGCGGCGTTTGTCGCCGGCCACCAGGGCCAGGATGTCGGCCTGCTCGACGCCGAGCTCCTCCGCGCGGCGGCGATTGCGATAGACGTCGAGAAACTCGATCGTGATCTTGCCGGCCGGATTGGTGGCGGTCGCGTAGGCGTATTCGTCGAGGAGGCCGTGGACCTCCGGGTTGTCGTTGTCCTGCGCCAGGGTGATGACGATGTGCACCGGGCGCGGCAGGTTCTTGATGTAGGAAACGGTTTCCGGCGACAGGGAGAATTTGCGCTGCTGGGTGAGGTCGAAGCGCCACGGCCGGTTGCGGGCGATGTAGTTCAGCCCGCCGAAAAAGGTGAGGAAGAGGATGGCCTGCAGCACGAGGTTGAACGTGCGGAGCCAGCGCGCGGCGCGGAAGCTGTCGAAGGTCGCCATGTCAGCTGTGCAGCAATTTCGCCTCGACGCTCAGGATGCTGAAAATCAGCGCGAGCACGGTGCCGCTCAGGTAAAACAGCAGCTGGCGCATGTCGACCACGCCGCGCGCGAAGTCGTTGCGATGCGAGAGGATTTGGGCGTAGTCGACCGCGTCCTTCACGGATTGCAGGCCGTCGCGGCTGAGGAAACCCGCCTCGCTCAGGAAACGGGCGCCGATGATCAGTCCGAACAGCATGGTGAAACAAAGGATGCCCGCGATCGCCTGGTTGCGGGAAAGCGAACTCGCGAACACGCCGACCGCGATGAAGAGCAGTCCGGAGACGGCAATGAAAAGGTAACCGCCGATGAGCGGGCCGGGATCGAGGAACCGCATGTCGCCGGAAAACCGCTGCAGAATGTAGAAGAAGCCCCCGGTCGAGCCCCAGAGCGCCAGGTAGAGGAGGTAGGCGGCGCTGTACTTGCCCAGCACGACTTCCGCGGTGGTGACGGGCGTCGTGAGCAGCGTCTCGAGCGTCCCGAGGCGGCGCTCCTCGGCGAGGCACTTCATCGTGAGCAGCGGCACCATGAAAAAAACGGGCAGCCAGAACAGCTCGAAGAACACGTGCGCCGGTGACGTTTCCTGCGGTGCCTTGCTGTACTGGCTGAGGATGTCCGTGAAGATGAACCCCATGAACGCGAGAAACGCCGTCGCCGCGATGTAGGTGCTCGGCGAGACGAGGAGCATTCGCAGCTCGTGGCTGAGAAGGGTGAAGAAGTGTTTCACGGTTGAAGGCGGGTGCGCAGGGCGCCGAGGTCGGAGCCCGGAGGTCGAATCACGGGAGACACGAAATTCAGCGTCGGGTTCGAGACGAGATTCATCTGTTTTCGATCTTCGCCCCGCGGTTCTCCGGCTTGGCGGCTGGCGCCACCGCGTCCCAGCTGCGGCGGGTGGCGGCGAGGAAGACATCCTCGAGCGTCGGTTGGGCGCGGCTCAGCGCGCGCACGCGCAGCTGCTGCGCGGCGAGCGCCTGGAGCAGCCGTTCACCCAGCTCGTCATCCCGCTCGGTGCGAAGGGTCAGGCGGCAGAAGCCATCGCCGTCGGGCTCGCTCTGCGCGACGATATGGAGGGTCGGATCAACGGTGGCGAGCAGCGCCGGGAGCGCCGTGAAATCGCCGGCCAGCGTTACGTCGTAAGAGGAATGGCCGAAGATTTCGCGCCGCAAGTCCGCCGGGGTGCCCTGGGCCACCACGCGCCCCTGGTTGATGATGAGCACGCGATCGCACGTGACCTCGATCTCCGGCAGGATGTGCGACGAAATGATCACGGTCATCCGGCCCCGGAGGCTCGCGATCAGATCGCGGACGATCAGGATTTGATGCGGATCGAGGCCAATCGTCGGCTCGTCCATGATGATCACCGGCGGTTCGGCCAGGATCGCCTCGGCAATGCCGACCCGCTGCCGGTAACCCTTCGAGAGCTGGCCGATAATCTTGTGCCGGACGCGCTTCAAATCGCAGACCTCGAGCACCTCGTCGATGCGCGGGCTCAGCTTGCGCCGCGGGACTTCCTTCAACCGCCCCCGGAAATACATGTATTCCGAGACGCGCATTTCCTCCGGCAGCGGATTGTTCTCGGGCATGTAGCCGATGAACCGCTTGATCTCCTCGGCTTGCGTGGCCACGGGGACGCCGCAGATCCGGACACTGCCGGAAGTCGCCGGCAGATAGCCGGTCAGGATGCGCATCGTCGTCGACTTGCCGGCCCCGTTGGGCCCGAGGAAGCCGATGATCTCGCCGCGGGCGACGCTGAAACTGATGTCGCCGACCGCGGTGACGCCGCCAAACGTTTTCACGAGGCGGGAGACTTCAATGGCGATCGGCGGTTCGGACATGCGCGGAGTTACTGTCGGCGCGGGATTTGCCATGCTCAACTCTCAACTTGTTTTTTCCAGGGTGACCTCGCCGGCCCGGAAGCGGAGCGCGTGTCCACGGGCGTCGCGGAGCAAAAGGGCGCCCTCGGCGTCGAGCCCGGTGACGGTGCCGTGGTGGTGGCGGCCGCCCTCGAGGAGCGTGATCGTTTTGCCGCGCAGCACCTCATAGCGGTTCCAGAGATCGGCAAACGTGTCGAGGTGTTCGCCCGCGGCGAATTTCTCGTGGGCGAGCAACACGCGGCCAATCAGCGCGGCGGCGAGGCGGTTGAGATCCAGGGCCGTGCCCGTGACTTCGGCGAGGGAGATCGCGCGGCGGGCAAGGTCGCCGGGCCAGCCACCGGCCGGGGCGTTGACGTTGAGCCCGAGACCGAAGACGAGATCACGGATCTGATCCGCGTCGACCCGTGCCTCCGTGAGCATGCCCCCGGCCTTGCGGCCTTCGAACAGGATGTCGTTCGGCCACTTGATCCCCGGAGCCACGCCGATGAAGTTGTTGAGCAATGCGCAGATATTGACGCCCATCCAGAGCGTGAACGTCTGCATGCGGTCCGGATTGACCCGCGGGCGAAAGGCGAAGCTCACATAGACGTTGGCGGTGGAGGCGCTGTGCCAGTGGCGGCCGAAGCGGCCGCGGCCCTGCGATTGCCGGCGGGCGATGACGGCAAAGGGCGCCGCGCGGCCGGCGGCCAGCTGGCGGGCGGCCTCGTCGTTGGTGCTGTCGACCTGATCGAGCACGAGCAGGGAAAACGCCCGCGGCCGCA
>JBIJCX010000135.1:0-20289 GCA_044344465.1 Opitutaceae bacterium | reverse complement strand
GCAGCCTGATCTCGCCGCCGCTCGAGGATCTCTCCCCCTTCTTGGCGCGTCAGGTTTTGCGCGAGAATCTCCTGGTGCCGCTCCACCCCAAATCTGAGCGGATCCAAGTCACCTGATGCCTGAATCGCGCCCCGGGACCGGGTTGGCTCGGCGCGTTCAAGGATGAGTTCGAAGATCTCATCTGAACCAAAGTGCCATGTATAACGACTCCATTCGTTCTGGTTGTATCAGCTTTGAAGAGCCTTTCCCCGAAGCTCAAGGAACCTCGAAATCATGAAAACCATCACCGTGGTCAGCGGATGCTACAATGAAGAGGACAACCTCGATGAACTCCTGCGCCGGGTCTGGGCCGTGGCCGCCAAGTTTCCCGCGTATCATTGGGAGTATATCATCATCGACAACTGCTCGACCGACCGGTCGCCCGAGATCTTACGCCAGGCCGCCACCGTGGACCGCCGGCTGAAGGTGATCCTGAACGCCCGTAATTTCGGCCACATCCGCTCCAACTACTACGGCCTCATCCAGGCGCAGGGCGACGCCGCAATTTTTCTCGCTTCCGATTTGCAGGACCCGCCCGAACTGATTGAAAAATTCCTGCCCCTGTGGGAAGCAGGTTGGAAGGCGGTCGCGGCGGTGAAGACCGAGAGCGACGAATCGGCGGTGTTCTTCCTGGTGCGCAAGATCTATTATCATCTGGTGTCCCGGCTGGCCGAGGTTGACCTGTTGCGCAATTTTCATGGCTTCGGCTTGTACGATCGCGTCCTGGTCGAACACCTGCGGAACAGCGAGGATCCCTACCCCTACCTCCGCGGCCAGATTTCGGAGATTGGTTACCCGGTCGCGCGGGTGCCGTTTGTGCAGCCGCGCCGGAAGCGAGGTTTCTCCAAGAACAACTTCTATACCTTGTTCGACATGGCGATGCTGGGCTTTACCAACCACACCAAGGTGCCGCTGCGCCTCGCGACCATGGTCGGCTTTGCCATGTCGGTGGGGTGCCTGCTGGTCAGTTTCGTCTATCTCATATACAAGCTGATCAATTGGAATAATTTCGCCCTCGGCACGGCCCCGATCGTGGTCGGGCTGTTCTTTATCGGCTCGGTGCAGCTCTTTTTCATCGGCGTGCTCGGTGAGTACATCGGAGCCGTCCACACCAAGGTGACCAAGCGCCCGCTCGTGGTCGAGCGCGAGCGTCTCAATTTCTAAACCGTGGTTCAATCCGCCAACGCAACCTTCAAGCTCCCGCTCCCGCGCACGGGCAACGTGCCCTGGCTGACGGCTCTGCTGGCGGCGGCGATTTGGGGCGCCTGCTTTTTTTTCCCCTCCGTATGGACGATCACCGGAATCGGCGAAGCGGACAAGCTGTTCCTCGATCTGCGAAACATCCTGGCGGCGGGCGAGGCGCTCCAGCACGGAGTCGATCCCTACGTCAAGAGTCCGCTCGATCCCTATAACCGACCGCACGGCTACACCGCGTGGTGGCTGGTCGTCGGATCGTTCGGCCTTACGCTCGCCGACACCCTCTGGCTCGGCACCCTGCTGATTGGAGTGACGCTCGTGGCCGCAGTGTTGATCACGCGGCCGGCGGACTGGAGGCAGGGAGGCGTCCTGCTTCTGGTTCTGGCCTCGCCGCCCGTGTTGCTGGCCATCAATCGCGCCAACCACGATCTCGTCGTCTTTGCCCTCATGTGCGCGGCCCTGGCCTGCTTGCGCGTGGATCGCGCCCCGCTGCGGGCGCTGGGCGTCGTGCTGCTGGCCGTCGCCGCGGTGCTGAAGTATTTTCCGCTGGCCGCCGGCATCATCCTGCTCGATGCACGCACCCGCCGGGAATTGCTGGGCTGGTGCCTCCTCTACGGCCTCGTGCTCTTGCTCGCCTGGCCATCGCTGGCGCCGGGGTTGCGTGTCGCCGTCAGTCACAAGCCGGCTCCATCATGGCTGTATGCCTTTGGCGCGGAGGTCGTTTTTCGTGACTTCAACATCGCCGCGCCCAAAGGTTGGCTGTTGGCCGGCTTGCTCGTGGCGACCGCGTCAGCGACCTGGTGGGCGATACGGGGCGGCAAGATTCCCGCCCTGGTCGGGGCGGCACGTGAACAGGAGCGTGAGTTCGCGTGCGGCGCGGTGATGATCGTCGGCTGCTTCCTGCATAGCACGTCCTATATCTATAAGCTGGTTTTCGCCCTGTGGCTGCTGCCCTGGCTCTGGCGGGCGACGCAGGCAGAAAAGGAAAAGCGCTGGTGGAGGATCACGTTCGGATTGCTGCTGGCTGTGTTCTGGTTTGAAGGCGGCATGGCCGTGGTGATCAACCTGCTGGGTTACGCCTCCGTATTGACCCCGGCCCGGGGCCTAAGGGCGCTGGAGGCAACCTTGATCCTCAGCCAGCTTCTCACCTATGCACTGGCGACGTGCCTGGGGTGGCACCTGCTGCTATACACGATTGGCCACGTCACGCGCCTCCGCCTGCCGGTGCCCCGCTCAGCGCATTAACCGGGAAATTTCACCGTCACGATGAATCGACGCGATGCTTTCTTCGCCGGGTTGCTCTCCCTCAGCCTGGTGGCTCTGCTGGTACCCTTTGCCCGGCTGGGCGTGGATCTCCATCATGACGGGGTCATGCTTAAGCCGGCGCTTGATGTGCTTTCGGGGCAGACGCTGTTCCGGGACACCTTCTCCCAATATGGGGCTTTGACGTGTTACCTGCAGGTGGTGGCGCTTTGGTTCCAGCCGACCCTGCTCTCAATCCGGCTCCTGACCGTGGCCGCCTACGGGGTGACTTTGTTTTTTCTATATGCGTCGTGGCGCCTGATTCTTCCCCGCTCCCTGACGATCCTGGCCTGCGCCCTGTTCATCCTGTTCATCCCCAGCTACGAGCAGGACTGGCTCAATAAATACTGGTTGCTGCTGCCCTGGTCGTCCGTTTTTGCCCTGATGTTTCAAAGTGTCGGGCTGTATGCCCTGTTCCGGGTGATTCGCGACGAAAGCCCCGGCCAATGGGGCCTTGTCCTGGGCCTGGCGTGCGGCGGTGTTTTTTGGTGCCGGCAGCCGGTTGGCGTGATGATGTTCGGCAGTATCGCCGTGGTGTGGCTCGGGCTGCACTGGACAAACTGGGCGCCGGCCAACCGGTCAAAACGATCGATCCTCGTCGCAATCAGCGGGGGATTTGTCGCGGTCAATGCGGTGTTCTTGAGCAGTATATTGATTTCCGGGGCCGTGCCCGAGTGGTGGTATCAAAACTTCATCTGGCCGCGCAAATGGATGCTGGATGACACCCAGGTAAACTCGAAAGCCATCTTCCAGCTTTACGTACATCTCGCGGCGGGCGCCGGGTTGCTCGCCCTGCTGGTGGCGACCGGCTTGCCGGCACTGCTGCGGCGATTCCGGCCGAACCTCTCCGGCCGCAGCATCGCGATCTATTATTTCTGCGTCGGGGGAGTCCTGGCGTGGCAGCACGAGCGCGTGCTCCAGCTGCTGGCGCTGCGCGAGGGCGGATGGACCGCCTTGTTCCCCTTCGTCGTTCTCCTGCAGGTGGTCAGCAGCAGCATGCTTTGGGTTTCGAGGCGAAATCAGCCCACGACAACGGAGTCTCATCTCATTGCCGCCCTCGCGGTCGTGTCACTCGGGGCCTTGCCACAATATTATCCCGTGGCGGATCCATGGCACATTTTCTGGGCGCTGGCACCCGCCTTCGGCCTGGTCGTTCGTGTCGTCTGGCAATGGGTGGGCGGACCCGCGCTCGCGGTCGCGATCGCTCTGGCGGCCGCCTTCCTGCCGGCGGTTTGGGCGCGGGCGCAATCAACCGCCCGCGCCCTGTCCCGGCCCGGCGTAACCCTGGACCGTCCGCCCATCCTGCACGGCATGAAGGTCCCACCGGAACAAGCCCGTCGCCTTGGTCTGGTCACGGATTCCGTGGACCAGATCCTGCGCTACCAGCCCGATATTCCCAGCGCACTGTTTGGGAATGATCCCCTGTACCTCTGTTTCACCAATAATCATTTCAACGTCTCGCCGTATTATGTCACCTGGATCGGATTGTCCGACCCGGAGGCCCAGCAGCAGCGCTGGAACCAGATTCAGCGCGTCCGTCCGCTCATTTTTCTGCATCAAGCCAAATGGGGTGCCGTCGATGATTTCTATCGGCGCTCAGGGTACATCCCGATGCTGTATATTGCGGAAGAGAACCTGGAGATCGCCGTCCCGCGGGAGCTGGCTGACAAGATGGGCCGCTCCGCCTATGGCGCGCGATCGAGCGGGACGGAAAAGAAGACCCTGAAGCCATGAAACCCGTCACCGCCGGCCACGCCGCGCTCTTCGAGGAGGACCATGGATAGGCGCGACACGCTTTGCGCCGGTTTGCTCTCCACGGGGCTGGTGCTGTTGCTGCTGCCTTTTGCCGGTCAGGGCGTGGATTCGCACCATGACGGCATCATGCTCAAGCCGGCGCTCGATGTGCTGGCGGGGCAGGTTCTGTTCCGCGATACCTTTTCGCAATACGGCGCCCTGACCTCCTGCCTGCAGGTGGTGGCCCTCTGGTTCAACCCCAGCCTGCTCTCCCTCCGGCTGTTGGCCGTGGCAGCCTACGGCCTGACCTTGTTTTTTCTTTACGCTGCGTGGCGCCTGATTCTTCCCCGCTCCCTCACGCTGCTTTCATGCGGTCTGTTCATCCTTTTCATCCCCATCGCCGAGAAGAATGCCGCCGGCGAATATTGGATGCTGCTCTCCTGGTCATCGGTATTCGCCATGATGTTTCAGAGCCTCGGTCTCTATGCTCTTTTCCGGGTCATCCGCGGAGAACAACCGGCGCAATGGGGAATGGTCCTGGGCCTGACGTGCGCTTGCGTCTTTTGGTGTCGTCAACCCGTTGGGGTGCTCATGTTCGGCAGCCTCGTGGCGATCGGGTTTGGCCTGCATTGGACCAACTGGAGGCCACCCGGCCAGTCACGGCGTTCGATTCTGATCCGGATCGGCGGAGGTTTCATCGTAGTGAACGCCCTCCTGCTGGGCGACATTCTGCTCGCGGGCGCCGGCCCCGAGTGGTGGTACCAAAATTTCGTCTGGCCCCGGAAATGGGCCGAAGGTGGCCCGCATATGGGCGCAGCCGGATACCTCGAACATTACGTCCATCCCACGGCAGCCGCCATGCTCTTGGTTGTGTTGGTGGCCGCCGCCCTCCCGGCCCAGCTGAAGCGTTTCCGCCCGGCTATCTCGTCGCGCAGCATCACGGTCTATATGCTTTTCCTCGGGGCCGTGCTGGTCTGGCAATATGAGCCGGTGCTGCGCCTGCTGGCGCTGCGCGACGGCGGTTGGTCCGCCCTGTTTCCCGGCCTCATTTTGTTGCAGACGATCGTCAGCGTCGTCATGGTCGTGAAGAGCCGCGGCCGACCCCGGACCACGGAATACTATTTGGTCGCGGCTCTCGCGATCTTTGCTCTCGGGTCATTGCCCCAATATATTCCGGTGGGTGATCCGTGGCATGTCATCTGGGCGCTGGCGCCGGCCTTTGGGCTCCTCGCGCTCGTCGTCTGGCGCTGGGTAGGCTGGCCGGCCCGCGTGGTCGCGCTGGGGTCGGCAGCGCTCTTTGTGCCCGCCTTATGCCTGAAAACCCAGTCCGCCATCGACGCCCTGTCCCGGCCGTTGATCACCCTGACCCAACCTCCGGCCTTGCGCGGGATGAAAGTTCCGCCGGAACAAGCGCACCGCTTCGGCGAGATCTCGCGGGTCGTGGCTCAAGTCCTGCGCCACCGGCCCGATCTTCCCAGCGCGCTGATTGGGAACGACGCCCTGTTCCTCTGCTTCACGAACAATCGGACCAACTCATCGCCCTATTTCGTCACCTGGGCGGGACTGGCCGACAACACCGCCAATCAAGAACGCTGGAACAATATTCAACGCGTGCGCCCCCTCATGTTCCTGCACAAGGCAAAATCGGAGGCGGTCAATGACTTCTATCGCCGCGCCCGATACGTTCCCCTGCTGCACCTCCCCGAGGACGCACTGGACATCGCCGTCCCGCAGGAACTGGCCGAGGCGATGGGCCGAACGGCACCGGAGATGGCACCGCCGGCCCGGGCGGCCACCGGGCGCTAGAACCATGATCCGAAAAGTCGCTCCCGCGTTCGTTCTCTACGGCCTGCCCTTCGGCCTGGCCGCGATCGGTTACTGGATGCTTTTTTCCAACCTGGCGCTCTATGATGACGAAGGTTACATCCTGCTTTCGGCGCGCGAGTATTTTGCCCACGGCGGACTTTATGAGTCGGTCTATAGTCAGTATGGCCCGGCGTTTTTCACCCTGACCGATGCGTTCCAGCGGGCGATCGGTGGGCCCGTCGATCATACCTCGGCCCGGTTGCTTACCCTCGGGCTGTGGCTGGGCACGGCCGCGGCCTGTGCCGCGCTGGTGCGACAGCAGACCGGTTCGCGCGGGCTCGCCGCGTTCACCCTGACCGCGACGTTCCTCTATCTTTATTTTCTACCGGACGAACCTTTTCATCCCGGCGCCTCGATTCTCTTCATCCTCGCGCTGTCGCTGTATGGCATCGGCGCCCTGGTCCGCCGGGAGCGGTGGTCAGCCGCGGCGATCGTGGCCGGTGCGGCGGGCGCCATCCTGGTGCTGACCAAGATCAACGTGGGCATCTTCTATATTGCCGGGGCCGGAGGGTGGGCGTTGGTGCATGCCAGCTCGGAACGCGTCCGGCGGTTGGCGGTCGTGTTGGTGGGATTCCTCTTCCTCGTACTCGCGGTGCTGCTGATGAAGGCCCTCGGGCACGAAACCTGGGTGCACCTCTACCTCGCGCTTTTTGGCACGGGCGCCTTCACCGTGGTGGCGGCGCTGCGCGGCTCCGCCATCTTCAAGCCCCGGCAGGCCGCCTTTTTCGTCGCGGCCGGAGGGATCGTGGCAGCGGCGACGCTGAGCCTCGTCTGGCTGCGCGGAACCTCCGTCCGCGGCTTGGTCGAAGGCGTGCTGCTCGGGCCGCTGCGCCACCCGGTCAGTTATTCGTACCCCGTCGACTGGCGGCCGGGCGCACTGCCACTGGCGGGGCTTTCCCTGCTGCTGGCGCTGGCCCATCCGTGGCTGCGCCAGCGACTCTCCGCTGACGTTGCCGATCGCGTGGTCGTGGCACTACGATTGACGCAGGCAGCGGCGCTGTTGGCGGGCGTCGCACTCCTCATGCATCTCAGGGTCGTGGGAGCCGTTTTCAGCTACGTGGCGCCGCTGATCTGGATCTGGGTCATTCCGCTGGCCGGGGCCGGCGCGTCGCGGGCGGCGCACCTCAGTCGCGGCCTCCTCGCCACGATTCTCCTGTTGCAGTATCTGCATGCGTATCCGGTGGGAGGGAGCCAGGTCGGCTGGGGCACGTTTCTCTTCATCCCGCTCGTCGCCCTCGGCCTGGATGAAGTCCGGCAGTGGTTCGTGGCCCGCGAACGAGTGGTCGGATCCACGCTACGCTGGTGGCCCGCGTGGATCGCCCTGCTGGTCACGGTGCCGGCCGCCAAAGCCGCCTGGACCGCCTTCGCAATGCATGACCGCTATGCGGCGCGCTCCGCCCTCGGCCTGCCCGGCGCGGTCAATCTTCATCTGCCGGAAACCCAGCGCACCGCCTATCGCATCGTGGCCCTGAACGCGGCCGTCCACGCGGACATGATTTTTTCCCTGCCGGGGATGTTCAGTTTCAATCTTTGGACCGGCCTGCCCACTCCGACGGCAAAGAACACCACGCTCTGGTTCACGCTGCTCAACGAGCAGGAGCAACGCGCCATCATTGACGCCATCGCGCAATCCTCCCGCCCCGTCATCATTGTACAGGAATCGCTCGTCGCGTTGATGCAGCACAGCAAGGTTTCCATTCAGGGCGTGCTGAAGGACTATATCTTCCAGAATTTCACCTCGGCGTTTCGTGTGGAGGGCTTCGCCTTCCTCGTACGGAACGGGCGAACGATCGCCCCGCTCAATGTCGCGCGGCTGCTCCAGCAACCGGCACCCGACCGCGCGGCCCCGGATACTTGGATCGAACTCTGTATCGTCAGCGATGGCACCCCCATCACGACGATCGAGGTGCGCGACTGGTCGGCCCCGCAGGCACCCGTCGTGGTCTTGGACGCGCGCAATGCCCGGGTCATGGGTGTCGCCATTGACAGTTCCCGGCGGGCGGGAAGTTCCTCGGTTCCGCTCGCGTGGCCGCTGCGACTGAAGGGACTGCACCAGATTTCCGTCCAATTCAATCACAGCGGAGTCGGGCTGACGCCCCTCACAACCGTGTTCTATCTCAAAGGCGCCAATGGCGAGGTCCTCGCCGAAGCCCGGATCGCCGAGTAGTGTTTGGGTATTATTCCTCTGTCCCCATTCCCCTGTCAGCCCGCGCGCGCCGTGGCTCCAGTATACAGAGCAGGCGCGAGGTTCATCGTGCCGGTGAAATATCCCGGCGAACCAAATCTCGATCTCGGGCGCGACCGGCTGCTAGCCTGACTCCGTGATGCTACTCGACCTCTTGGGCAGCGTAGTCCTCTTCTTCCTGCTGGTCTTCGGCCTGGCCTGGCCGCTGGCCGCGCGGCTCGCCCTTCAGCCGACGGAAAAAATCCTCGCCGCCGCGGGCCTGTCCCTCCTGGGAATCTTCTTCCTGGCCTGGGGCACGTATGTATCAGGGCTCACGTTCCGCTGGCTTTGGCTCCTGCCTCCACTGGCGCTGGCGGGACTCGCCATATCCCGTCGCCCCTTGATCGCGCTCGCGCAGGATTGCGATGCCCGGGCCCTCTGCGTGGGCCAGTTGCTGGTGACGTTGTGGTGCGCGGGCTGGCTCGCCACGGTCGCCAGCTACTCCGGCGGCGGGTGGGCGGGCGACTGGTTCGAGCATTGGGAACGCACCCGCTTCTTTTTCGAACGCTGGCCGATCGGCTCGATCTTCATCAAGCAATATACCCTGCCCGCCCGCCCGCCGCTGGCCAACGTGCTCACCGGGGTGTTCATGCACCTGACTCACTTCGATTTCCCGCGTTACCAGCTTTTCAGTACGTTGCTCGCGTGCCTGGTGTTCCTCCCCGCGGCAGTGCTCGCGCGCCATTGGGGCGGAGGCCGCGCGATGGCTGTGCTCGTCGTGCTGTTCATGGTCAACCCGCTGTTCGTCCAAAATGCCACGTTCGCGTGGACCAAGCTCCCGGCCGCATTTTTCGCGCTGGGGGGGTTCTGGTTTTTTCTGCGGGCGCACGAAACCGGCGCACCGCGATCGGCCGGGCTCCTGTGTGCCGCGCTGCTCGCCGCGGGGTTGCTCGCCCATTTCTCGGTCGGGCCCTACACCGTCGTCCTTGTCTTCCTGTGGCTCGCCTTCGGCTGGTCACGGCGCCGGGACCGCACGTGGTGGCGCGCCACCGCGCTCGCCGCCGGCGCCGGCGCGCTCATCCTTACGACGTGGTTCGGCTGGTCGTCGGCCACCTACGGTCTGCGGGGCACGTTTCTTTCCAACAGCAGTGTCACCGCGGAGGACCTCCGCCAGGGCAGCCAGATCGTGAAGATTGGGCTCAACCTCTTTGACACGCTGGTGCCGCATTTCCTGCGGAGCCTCGATCGATCCCTGATTGCCCAGACCAGCCCGTGGGGTTGGTGGCGCGATTGTTTCTTTCAGTGCTACCAGCTCAACCTGCCGTTGGCGTTCGGCAGTGTGGCCTGGCTCGCGCTCCTCCGCGAGGGATGGCGCGCCGGCCGCGAGCCGACGCCGGCGCGCACCCGGCGCTTTTGGATCGGCGGCATCGCGGGCGTGATTCTGCTTGGCGTGGGCACCCACGGTGGCCGCGACCATTGGGGTCTGGCGCACATCTGCCTGCAGCCCCTCGTCCTGCTGGGCCTCGCCTTTCTCGCCGCCCGCTGGAAAACGCTGAGCCAGGCCTGGCGGCTCCTGCTCATCACCGGCGCGACCATCGACTTCATGTTCGGAATCGCACTGCATTTCGCGGTGCAGAATTTTGCGCTCGATCGCTGGCTGCAGCCCGGCGCGAACGCGGGGCAGGTCATCGCCAGCTACAATCCCCTGGTCGCCAACAACGCCTTCACCCTGGCCAAGAATCAACTCGACACCTTCGCCGAGACCGCGGCCATCCCGTTTTCCGTCGCGCTCGGCGCCCTCGGCCTGCTGTTCCTGCTCGCGCTCGCGGGGGCCCGGAGCGGAGGGAACGGGCGTTGATCCTCGAACCGCACTTTGTCGTTTGTTGTTTATCCCAGAATCGGCCAACTTCGCCCCATGCGACCGTTTCCCCCTGAGTTTAACCGCGCGTGTTTTTACGGACCTCGGCCCGTGGTGGCGCCAACGCCAACCGCCGTGACGGCTGCACCATGACTTTATCCCCCGGTTCGGTTCCGGTCGTCGCCCTGGTTATTCCCGTCTTCAACGAAGAGCCGGTGATCCCCGAACTCTGCGCGCGGCTGACCGCGCTCTTCGACGGCGGCCATGGCTGCACCTGGCGCGCCGTGCTCGTCGATGACGGCAGCCGCGATCGCTCGGCCGAGCTCCTCCGCGGGCAGGCCGCGCGCGACCCGCGTTTCGAGATCATCGAACTCTCGCGTAACTTCGGTTTTCAGAACGCGCTCGCCGCCGGCCTCGCGCACGCGCGCGGCGCCGACGCCGTCGTCACGATGGATGCCGATTTGCAGGATCCCCCTGAACTCATTCCGGAGATGGTGGCGGCCTGGCGCGCCGGCGCGGAGGTGGTCCGCGCGACCCGGCGTTCGCGGGCGGAGACCGGCCTGCGCCGGGTCGGTTTCGACCTGTTTCACGCGATTTTCCAACGCCTGTCCGATTTCCCGGTCGAGCCCAACACCGGCACGTTTGGTCTGCTCGGCCGGGACGCGATCGAGGCGTATCAACAGCTCCCCGAGCGGAACCGTTTTTTTCCCGGGCTGCGCGCGTGGATCGGATTCCCGTCGGCCGACGTCCTTTACGACCGCCAGGAGCGGGCCGCGGGCCAGCCGCAACAGACCCTGCGCCGGCTCGTGCGGTACGCGCTGGATGGGGTGTTCAGCTTTTCGCACCTCCCGCTGCGCCTGCTGACGTACACGGGCATCTTTGTCGCGTTCGCCGGCTTTGCCATCGGCCTTTTCTTCATCGTACGCCGGCTGCTGGGCATCGAAATCGCCTTCATCGGGTTCACGACGATCATCACGCTCGTGCTGTTTCTGGGCGGCGTACAGCTGATCGGCATCGGCGTGCTCGGTGAATATCTCGGCCGGATGTACGACGAGGTGAAGCAGCGGCCGCTGTACGTGGTGAAACGCCGCACCGTCGTGAAGCGATGAGCCTGCCCCGCTGGCTGCCCATCGCGCTGCTCGGGGCGATTCTCGCTGTCGCGGGTGGCAGCCTGCTGTTCTCGACGTTCATGATCTATGACGACGAGGGCTACGTGCTCTTTTCGTTGCAGGAATTCACCCGCGGGGGCGGGCTCTACGAGCGGATCTACAGCCAATACGGGCCCTTCTTTTTCCTGTTCAACCAGGGCCTGCATTTCGCCGGCCTGGAATTCACGAACACCGGGGGCCGGCTGATTACGCTGATCTACTGGCTCGCCACGACCGGTTTCTGCGGGGCCCTGGTCTGGCGTACGACGCGCTCGGTGGCCGCGACCGTGTTCACGCTGAGCGGCGTTTTCATCCACCTGTGGCCGATGATCAGCGAGCCCTCGCATCCGGGCGGTTTCATCGTGTTCGCCACTGCGGCCATGGCGTGGTGCGGCGTGCAGTGGAGCGAACAGCCGCGCCGGCTCGCCGTGGCCGTCGGTCTGATCGGCGCGGCGCTGTTGCTGACAAAAATCAATGTCGGGGTCTTCCTGATCGCCGGCGCCGGCACCTGGTGGGCCCTGCAGGCGGACATGCGCATGCCGGGTTTCCGGGTTCGGGCCTTGCTGGTGGGCGGGGCCATGACGCTGCTGCCCGTGGCCCTGATGCGTGGCCTGATGGGCCAGACCTGGGTGGTCATTTTCGCGGTGGTGAGTGCCGCCGCGGGCGCTGGCACCGTGATGGCGGCCGCGAGCGCCGCCCGGGCGGCGACGCCCAAGACCGGCTGGCGCGATCTGGGCCTGGCGCTCGGCGTGGGCACCCTGGTGGGTTTGATCACGTGTGGCGCCATCATCGCCCAGGGCACCTCGCTGCGCAGCCTGCTCGAAGGCGTGTTGCTCGGTCCGCTGCGCCACCCCCAGGTTTATTCGGCCTACGTAAAGTGGCGCCCCGGCGTACTTGTGCTGGCCTTGGGCTCGCTCGCGTTCGCGGCGTGGGCCACCGCGCGACCGTCCGCCGCGGTTCATCGCGTCGTCGCGGCCGGCCGGATTCTCGCCGCGACGGTTTTCTATGTGCTGTTGAGCGTGACGCTGCCAATCGATCCCCATGCGTTCGCGATGTCCTACGCCTTGAGCACGGTCTGGTGGTTCGTTCTCCCGATCGGCGGCGACCGCACGACGCAGCCGGCGCGGACCTGGCTCGCGCTGCTGCTGGTGCCGCAGGCGCTGCATGCGTTTCCTGTCGCCGGCAGCCAGATCAGCTGGGGCACTTTCCTTTGGGTGCCACTCGCCGCGATTGGCGCGTGTGACGCGGCGCGAATGCTGGCCCCCGCGGGCGCCGCGATCCGCCGCCGGCTCGGCGCGATCACCGCCGCGGCCCTGATCATCGCCGCCCTCGTCAACGGCGGTTATTACACCTGGCTCGGCGTCACGCGGCTGCGCACGAGCGACCCGCTGGGGCTGCCCGGAGCCGGCGCGTTGCGTTTGCCGGGATATTTCACCTCGGCGCTGCGCGTGCTGGCGCAAAACGCCTCCGTGCATGCCGACCTTTTGTTCAGCCTGCCGGGCCTGCACAGCTTTCATCTCTGGACCGGCGTGCCGGCACCGACATCGACCAACGCCACCCACTGGTTCACCCTGCTCTCGCCGGCCCAGCAGGACGCGATTCAGGCGCGGCTCGCCGCTGCCCCGCGCTCCTGCGTCATCGTGGAAACCCACAACTACGAATTCCTGGTGCGCACCGGCATCGCGACCGAGAGCCCGCTCACCGTGTGGCTCAAGGCCAATTACGAACCGGCCTTCGTGCTCGAAACCTACGAATTCTGGGTCCGGAAGGGCCGGACCATCGCCGCCCTCGGCACCGCGACCGCGCGCGAGGCCGCCCCCGGCGTCGCCCCGCGCTACCAGCTCTCCCTCACCCTGGCCGCGTCGGCCCTCGCCGGGATCACCGCCATCGAACTGGCCCACTTCGACGACACCGGCCCGATCTCGGTCACTTCGTGGACGAATGCTGACGCCCGCCTGACGATCGCGCCGCTCAACTCCGCGGGCCGGCTCGCCGGTGCGACGCGTCCGGTCACGTTTCCTTTCTCCGCCTCCGGCCTGGTGAAAATCGAATTGCTGACGGACCGCTTTCCCCCGGGTTATCCGAACAGCCATTCCGTGCTCTACCTCCGTGATGCCGCCGGCCGGCGGATCGCCGAGGCGCGTTTAGTGAAATAGCCGCGGCAAAGGTGGGCCGTGCGCTCCGCGCGCGAGCGGCCTACCGCCGCCGGGCCACGAGCACCAGACTCACACCGAAGGGGAACGGCACGCGCCAGTGCGCGAGCGCGGCGAATTGCGCGCGCAACAGCGCGTTGATCCAGCGCGGCGGCATCCGATCCTCGGTGCGCGCCGCCGGGGCGACCGCCCCCCGCCGCGGGCGCCACGCCCGCCATTTTCGCACCGCCCACACCGCGGGATAGACGAGGACATTCGTGTAGTTCACGTAGACGAGCTCCCACGCCTCCCCCGGAAAAAGCGCCTGCAATTGCGCGCGATCGTAGCGGCGAAAATGGTGCAGCGCCACATCCCAGTCGCTCCACAGCGCCATGCCCGCCGGCACGGTGACGACGGCCAGGCCGCCCGGCTTGAGCAACCGGTGAAAACCGCGCACGACCGCCGCGTCGTCGGGCACATGCTCCAGCACATCGAGCGCGGTCACGTACTCGAGCGCACCATCGGGCAAAGGGACCCGGTCGCCGGCGAGACTGAGAATCTGCTCCGGCCGGAACCGCGTGCGCAGGAGGCGCAGCGCCTCCTCGTGATCGTCGAGCACGAGGACGCGGCAGTGCGCCTCCATTTCCTGGGCAAACAAACCCGTGCCCGCGCCGCAATCGAGCAGGACATCACCGGCCCGGGGCGGTCGGCCGCGCTGGATCCAGGCGCGGACGAACCGCCGTTTGCCCGAGTAGTACCAGTGATCCGCCTCGAGAGCGGCGATGTTGTCGTATTCGGCGGCGTCCATGAGGTTTTTGCAGGGCGAATACCTAAACGAAGGATGTGGCAGTGCGAAGCCGGATTTTTTCAGACCCCTGGCAGGCCGGTCTGCCGGTCCACGCGGGGCGCGGCTTGACCGCGGCGGCGGGCGCATTCAAGCAACACGGGTGCGCAATGGCCCAACGCGAAATGAGCGCGACCCTGATCTCTAGGTTTTCGCGCCGCGAAAACCGCCCGTCCACCGGATTTCTCGCCGCCCTCGCGGTGCTGCTCGCCCTCGCCCACGCCGTGCTCGCCGTGACGGCCACCGTGGAGAAGTCGATGACGGCCGACGAAATCGCCCACCTCACGGCCGGCCATACCTACAACACGTTCGGCGATTACCGCCTGCAACCGGAGAACGGCAACCTGCCCCAGCGCTGGGCCGCGCTGCCGGCCACCCTGGCCGGAGCCCCGCTGCCGCCGACCTCCCTGCTGATCTGGCGGGATGCCGATGTGTGGAATTACGGCCATGCCTTTTTCTACGAACAGCCGCTGCCGGCCGGAACCTTCCTCTTCGCCGGACGGGCCATGGTCGCGCTCTTCAGCGCGGCCACCGGATTGCTGGTGTTCTTCTGGTCCCGGACGCTCTTCGGCGTACGCGGGGCATTTCTGTCGCTGGTGTTTTTCGCCTTCTGCCCGGCGTTCCTCGCCCACGGCGCGCTGGCGACGTCCGACGTCGTGATGACCTTCTTCTTTCTCGCCGCCGTCGGCGCGTGGTGGCGGCACCTCGAGCAGCCCGGGGTCGGGGGCGCGGCGCTCAGCGCAATGACCTTCGGGCTCGCATGCGTCGCCAAATACTCCGCCGTGCTGCTGGCCCCGATGTTCGGTTTGATCGCGCTGGTCTGGATGATGGGACGCATCGGCACCGAGGGCTGGCGGGCGCCGCTCGGGCGGCTGGCCCGTTCCACCGGCACGCATGCGGTGGTTGCCTGGGGGATAATCTGGCTCTGCTACGGCTTTCGCTTCAGTGCGTTTGCGCCGGCCCTCGCGGAGGGCGCGAACTACAATCACGGCTGGGACTGGATGGTCTCCGACCTGGGCTGGCCGCGGCCCATCCTGCTCGGGCTGCGCGACTGGCACGTGTTGCCCGATGCGTTTCTCTACGGCTTCACCTTTGTGGTGCAGTTCGCGAAGCAGCGCGGCGCCTTTCTCAACGGCGATTACAGCATCCACGGCTGGGTCAGCTTTTTCCCCTACGCGTTCCTGGTGAAGACCACGCTGCCTTTCATTCTGCTGCTGGCCGTGGCGGCCGTCGCCGGATGGCGCCGCTGGCGGCGCGATGGCGCGCACTCGGCGCTCGGCCGGCTGCGACCGCTGACACCGCTGGCGGCCCTGTTCGGGGTGTATTGGGTGACCTCGCTCGCCAGCAACCTGAACATCGGACACCGGCACATCCTGCCGACGTATCCGGCGCTGTTCATCGCCGTCGGCGCCCTGGGCCCGTGGCTCGCACGGAGCCGCCCGCTGGCCGCCGCGCTGGTCGGCTCCCTGGTGTTGTGGCACGCCGCGGAGTCCTGGCGCATCCGGCCGCACTACCTGGCGTATTTCAACCTGTTGGCCGGCGGCCCCGAAAACGGTTGGCGCCATCTCGTGGACAGCTCGCTCGATTGGGGCCAGGATCTGCCGGGACTGCGCGCGTGGCTGGACCAGCATGCGCCCGGGGAAAAGGTGTTCCTCTCCTACTTTGGCACCGGTGATCCCGCTTACGAGGGCATCAGGGCGACCTTGTTGCCCACCCTGCCGCAAGTGGGACCCCGGCGCCCGGCCCATGCTTTGGCGCCCGGCGTTTATGCCATCAGCCCGACCATGCTGCAACAGGTCTACAGTCCCCTGCGCGGCGACTGGACGCTGGCATGGGAAGGTGAATACCAGCAACTGCGCGCCATCGAGCCGCTCTTCCTCGCGTACCAAAACGATCCCGCCCGGCGCGCCGAGTTGTTGCGCGACGCCCCGGTGGAAAAATGGACGGCCGGGTGGAAGCGTTATGAACTGCTCCGCTTTGCCCGGCTGTGCCACTACCTCCGCGCGCGCCGGGCCGACGCCAGCATCGGATACTCGATTCGCATCTACCGCCTCAGCGCCGCGGAAATCGCCGGGACCACAGGCAGCATCCATGAGTGGCGCAAACTGATCGAGCAGGCCGTCGCCGCCCCCGACCGCTAGATGACAATAATGTCGCCACCCTTCCGCCGGACGCCGGAGGCATCTTGTCATCTAATGGATGACATGATGCTGGGCGAAAACCCGCCCGGGCGAATGTTGGCGCCAAGGCTGGTCCGGCGGATGTAACCGCGACCGGGAAGGTCGTCGCAGGCGGATCAATCTCAGCTCAGCCGTGCTCCGGCCCGGCCTTGGGCTCCGGCCACAACGCCCTCACGGCGCCCGCCACTCCGAGCGTTACGCACGTGCCGATTAGCGTGAACCACGGCCAGAAGACCTCGGCGCCGAAAACGCGCAGCCATGCATCCCGCAAACCGGGGATGTTGGGCGGCCAATAGATCAGGTTCATCACGACCAGCGACGCCGTCATCCCGACCATGGCCGCGCGCGGGCCGACGCGCCGCCAAAAGAGCGCGAGAATCAAACCGCCCAGCAGCGCCCCGCTGGTGAGTCCGCGCAGCGAAAAGGCGGCGTTGAGCACAAACTGCACCTCGCGGGACACCCACGCGACCCCCACAAGCACCGCGGCCCAGAAGACGGTCGAGTACTTGCTGAAGCGGAGAAAATATTCCTCGTCCCGCCCCTTTACCATCTGCTTGACGAAATCCATCGTGGAGACCGATGCCAGCGAGGTGATCGCCGAGCTGATGGATGACATCGCCGCCGAGAGGATGGCCACGATGAGGAAGCCCTTCAGCACGTGCGGCACCTCGGTCATCATGAAGATCGGAAAGATGAAGTCGTTCGACTTGATGCCCGGGCGGGCCTCCGGCAACGGGATCTGGAAGGGATGGCTCTGGTAGAAGACCCACAGCATCACGCCGACAAGCAGGAAAATCAGGAACAGCGGGAAGATGAGCACCGCGCTGAGGGCGAGCGCCTTCCGACCGTCGGCGACGTCGCGGCACGCGAGCACCCGTTGCACGATGAGCTGCTCCGCGCCATGCGTGGAGAGCACCATCACGGTGCCGCCGATCACGCCCATCCAGATGTTGAACGGCGCGGAAAACGTGAAGGCGGTGTTCAACCAGGCGAGCTTGCCGGCCTCGCCCGCCTTGGCCATGACGACACTCCACCCACCATCGACCAAGGTTGGAATGTAGAAGAGCGCGAAGAGTCCGCCGGCGAGGAACAGCCCGAACTGCACCGCATCCGTCCAGATGACCGCCTTGACGCCGCCGATGTAGGTGTAGACGAGCGACAGCCCGACAAAGATCAGGATCGCGCCCAGGATCGGGTCGACGATGCCGCCGAGGCTGCACACCTGTTCGCCGAGCATCAGGCGGATGGGAATGCACGCGACGTACACCCGCACGCCCGCGGCCATTGTTTCGAGAAACAGAAAAAACGCCCCGGCCAGCCGGCGCGGCGCGCGCCCGAGATGCTGCTCGAGCAACTGGTAGGGCGAATAAATCTCCCCGGCCATGTAGTGCGGCACCATCACGACCGCCAGGATGATGCGGGCGATCACATAGCCCACGATCATCTGGATGAACATGATGTTCGAACCATAGGCGATCGCCGGGACGCCGATGATCGTGAGGGCGCTCGTCTCCGCCGCGACGATCGACACTCCGATGCCCCACCACGGGATGTTGCGGCTGCCGAGAAAATAGTCGCGCGTATTGCGCTGATCCTTGCCGAACCAGATCCCGAGCCCGACGATGCCGCCGAGATAAACGAGGATGACGATCCAGTCGCCGAGGTTGAAATAGCCGTTCATTCGAATTGGGCGGGGTGAGCGCCAATCGAGCGAAAACGCGTTTCGCATGGCGAGGAGAATCCAAAGGCTCGCGCCCCGGCGCCCGCGCCTTCAGCTTCGCCATCCATCCGGTCCATCATGCCGAACTTCCCGATCGTCGACACCCACGTTCATCTTTGGGATCTCAACCGTCTGAGTTATCCGTGGCTCGCCGGTGTGCCGCGGATCAACCGCAGCCATCTGATCGGCGATTTCCGTCGCGCCTGCGGGCCGGTCCAGATCGCGAAAATGGTCTTCGTTCAATGCGAGTGCGACCCCGCCCAGTCCCAGTCGGAGGTCGACTGGGTGGCGGACATCGCGCGCGAGGATCCGCGGCTCCGCGGGATCGTGGCGCGAGCTCCGCTGGAGCAGGGCGAGGCCGCCGAGCCCGTCGTCGTCCGGCTCGCGGCCAATCCGCTCGTGAAGGGCATCCGCCGCCTCATCCAATCCGAACCCGATTTGGACTTTTGCCTGCGGCCGGATTTCGTGCGCGGCGTGCAGCTGCTGGCGCGCCACGGGCTGACGTTCGATCTCTGCATCAACCACCGGCAGCTGGCCAACACGATCCGGCTCGTGCGGCAGTGTCCCAACGTGCGCTTCATCCTCGATCACATCGGCAAGCCCGACATCAAGGCCGGACGGCTGGATCCGTGGCGCGCGGAATTTCGCGAACTCGCGCAGCTCGAAAATGTGGGGTGCAAACTCAGCGGCCTCGTAACCGAGGCTGACGTTGAGCGGTGGACGCCGGCGGACCTTCAGCCCTACCTCGACCACGCACTCGCCTGCT
This sequence comes from Opitutaceae bacterium, assembly GCA_044344465.1. GTDB lineage: Bacteria > Verrucomicrobiota > Verrucomicrobiia > Opitutales > Opitutaceae > ER46. Next base: position 1,339 of record JBIJCX010000135.1, on the reverse strand, counting down.
TTGGCTGCGACCGCCTGATGTTCGGCGGGGACTGGCCGGTGAGCACGCTGGCCACCGACTATCCGCGCTGGGTCGCGACCCTCGACGGGGCGCTGCACGGGTGTTCGCCGGACGAATTGCACCGGATCTACGTGCGCAACGCGGAGGATTTTTACCGGGTGTGAGTTTCGATCCTGGCGGGCGGTCAACCCGGATCGGGCAGATGACATCAAGCCGCGCCGGAGGCCACCGGCCGAAAACGTGGCCGTTCCGGCTGCCACGCTGTCGCTTGGCTCCAGCGCGGCTACCCCCAGCGCCCGGAAGCACGTTTGGCGCACCGGCCTTGCCCCGGCAACGGCCGAGGTGCTCCTCAGTTGAAAAACGGGAACAGTTTCTTCAATTCATCCGCATTCGGGCGCCGGCCGTATTCGCAAATCTCGAAGGCTTCGGCGAGTTTCACGGCGGCGCCGCGCTCCTTGCCATACCAGCGGACCAGAGCCTCGCGGAAGCGATTCGCTTCGCCGGTCTGGCGGTTGGTCCAGCGGGTCTTGAGCCAGGCCCGCCGGCCGGCCGGATCGCTGGCCGGGGGCACCGAGGCCAGGTGCGCCTCGCTGCCGCCGGCTCCGCCCTCGTAGTGCTGTGACACCAGTTCGCTGATGCCATCGATTTTCTGCTCGAAGACATCGTCGACCGCCACCGCAATGTCCGCCTGGAACGGATAGGGCTTCTGAAAGCCGTCGCTCGAAAAAAGAAACACCGGGTTCTTCTTCAGGTACGGCGTGTCGGGGCAGAAGAAGGGCACGGTCACCATGAAGGCCGCATCCTGAACCAGGATACCGACGTAGCGGTGGTCGGGGTGATAGTCCCAGGGCCGGTGCGAGATCACGATGTCGGCCTTCCATTCGCGGATCAGGCGCGTGATCTTCTGGCGGTTCTCCAGGGTCGGCAGGAGTTCGCCGTCGTGGATGTCCAGCACCTCGGCCGTCGTGCCGAGGCGTCGGGCCACCGCCTTCGCCTCCGCCGTGCGGCGTTGCGCCAGCGGGCCGCCGGCCATGTTCCAGTGTCCGATGTCACCGTTCGTGACGGAGACCAGTTTGACGTGGTGGCCGAGCTTCGCCCATTTCGCCGCGGTGCCGCCGGTCTTATACTCGGCGTCGTCGGGATGGGCGCCGAAGACAATAATCCGCAACTTGCCGTCGTCGGGCGGCAGCGACCGGGCTTCGCCCGCCGCGGCGGCGCGGCTGAAGTGGCCGCCAATGATGGCGGCGAAGAACACGCAGGAGAGATACAGGGAGGTTGATTTCGTTGTCATGGGAATCTTGGGACGGGTTTAAGCAATTCAGGATTTTATGGCTCCGTT
>JBIJCX010000439.1:0-6255 GCA_044344465.1 Opitutaceae bacterium | reverse complement strand
CGGCGGGCAGCCTGCAGCGTTCCGACTGGACGTCGGCGCCCGTGGAGGCAGGGCCTCCGACTGCGGCCCTGACTCCCGCCTGGACGCAGGACGGCTTCGCGTTTCCGGTCCGCGTCCCGCGCAACTTTGTGACCGTCGAACGGCGCTGGGCCTCGGGCAAGGTGTCGCAGTCCGGCCCCTTTGATGGCCAGGCGCTCCCGATCCCGACCGATACCTGCCTGCCGACGCCCTACCGCAACCGCGATGCGGAATCGGAGGTGACGAGCGTGGGCATCAGGATGTGGCTGCGCGGTGCCAAGCGCATGGGGCTTGCCGGCTTCAGCCGTCCGCCAGAGTGAGTGCCCGAGGGCCTACCCTGGCGCAGCGCGAACCGCTGGAACACACCTCGCCTGCCTGGTCGTCAGGCCCGCCGGCACCGAACTCATCGCCGTGTCGCCGGCGCCGACTTTTGGATTCCGATCATGGAATGGCGCCTATCGGCCACTGCAGGCAGTGTTGATCAGCTCTGCTGCTGTCTGCGTCGTGCCCTCAAGACACATGCGTCGTTTCGGCGGCCCAGCGGCAGGTTCCTCAGTCGATCGGTCCTCCAGTGCTGGGACTGACTGAGAACTCCTCGGCCTTAGCAGCCTAATGATGCCCGCTTTGATATAGTCTGCAATTGGCATAAAGCCAGTCTTCAGAGTGAGCTTCCAGTTTGCGTAATGGCGGGTTGCTCCAATTTCTCACTCTGTCCCAATAAAAAGAATCGACACGCACAAAAGGGCTTAGCGCTGATGGCGAACAATAACGGTAGCAGCAAATCCCTCGAATCCTGGATCTGGGATGCCGCCTGTTCCATCCGCGGGGCCAAGGACGCGCCGAAATACAAGGACTACATCCTTCCCCTGATCTTCACCAAGCGCCTGTGCGACGTTTTCGATGACGAGCTGAATCGCATCGCGAAGGAAGTCGGCTCGCGCAAGAAGGCCTTCCAGCTCGCCAGGGCCGACCACAAGCTGGTGCGCTTCTACCTGCCCCTCGTGCCGGACGATCCCGAGCAGCCCGTCTGGTCCGTCATCCGGAAGCTCTCCGACAAGATCGGCGAAGGCGTCACCACCCACATGCGGGCCATCGCCCGTGAGAATCCGCTGCTCCAAGGCATCATCGACCGCGTCGACTTCAACGCTACCACCCACGGCCAGCGCGACCTCGACGACGACCGACTCTCCAACCTCATCGAAGCCATCAGCACCAAACGCCTCGGGCTCGAGGACGTCGAGGCCGACATCATCGGCAAGAGTTACGAATACCTTATCCGCAAGTTCGCCGAAGGCGGCGGCCAGAGCGCCGGTGAGTTCTACACTCCGCCGGAGGTCGGCACCATCATGTCCCGCGTCCTCCAGCCCGAGCCCGGCATGGAAATCTACGACCCCACCTGCGGCTCCGGCGGTCTGCTCGTGAAATGCGAGATCGCCATGGAGGAAAGCGCCCAAGGCAAGAAGCGCACCGTCGCCCCCCTGAAATTGTTCGGCCAGGAATACACGCCCGAGACCTGGGCGATGGCCAACATGAACATGATCATCCATGACATGGAAGGCCAGATCGAGATCGGCGACACCTTCAAGAACCCCAAATTCCGCAACAGGCAGGGCAAGCTGCGCAGCTTCGACCGCGTTGTCGCCAATCCCATGTGGAACCAGGACTGGTTCACCGAGGCCGACTACGACAACGACGAACTCGACCGCTTCCCCGCCGGGGCCGGCTTCCCCGGCAAATCCTCCGCCGACTGGGGTTGGGTGCAGCACATCCACGCCAGCATGAACGCCACCAGCCGAGCCGCCATCGTGCTCGACACTGGCGCCGCCTCCCGCGGCTCGGGCAATGCCGGCACCAACAAGGAAAAGACCGTCCGCCAGTGGTTCGTCGACCACGACCTCGTCGAGAGCGTCCTCTACCTGCCCGAAAACCTCTTCTACAACACCACCGCCCCCGGCATCGTGCTGTTCCTGAACAAGGCCAAGCCGAAAGAGCGCAAGGGCAAAGTCTTGCTCGTCAATGCATCCCAGGTCTTCGAAAAGGGCGACCCCAAGAACTTCATCCCCGACGACGGCATCCAGCGCATCGCCGACACCCTCATCGGGTGGAAGGAAGCCGAAAAACTCAGCCGCATCGTCGACCACGCCGAGCTCAAGAAAAACGACTACAACATCTCCCCCAGCCGCTACATCCACACCAGCGATGCCGAAACCTACCGGCCCATCGCGGAGATCGTCCAGGAGCTGGCCGTGATCGAGAAGGAAGCCACGGAAACCGACCGGGCGCTCCAGAAGATCCTCAAGCAGATGGGCGTAAGCGCATGAAGCAGCAAATCTTCCTCAGCAGCGTTCAGAAAGAACTCGCGACCGAGCGACGGGCGATCCGCGATTTCATTCGTGGGGACGCGCTCTTTGGCCAGTATTTCGACGTTTTCCTGTTTGAGGATCTACCGGCGGCCGACAGGCGCGCTGACGAGACCTACCTCGACGAAGTTTCGGCTTCCTCCATTTACCTCGGGCTGTTTGCCAACGACTACGGTTCGATCGATGACAAGGGAATTTCCCCCACCGAACACGAATTCGACCGTGCCACCATCGATTCCATCTACCGTCTGGCATTCATCAAGGGCAGCGACGATTCCAGGCGCGCCCCGGCGATGAAGAAACTCATCGACAAGGTTTCGAATCAACTCCGTCGCCGCCGCTTCGAATCCACCGAGGAGCTTCTGCGCGACCGCATCTATCCCAGTCTGATCGAGTTTCTCCGTTGGAAAGGAATCCTCCGTAGTGTCGCCTTCGAACGCGAAGCCATTCCCGATCTCGACCTCTCTGCCGTCGACGAGAAGAAAGTCCGCTGGTTCCTGAAGCGCGCCCGGGAGGCCCGGGGCTACCCGCTCGCCGCGGACACGCCCGTCAGCGAAGCGCTCGCTCATCTCGATCTGCTCGCCGACGAACAGCTCACCCAGTCCGCTGTCCTCCTCTTTGGCAAGAAGCCGCAAAGCTGGCTCCCCGCCTCCGAGGTCAAATGTCTGCACTTCCACGGCACCGAACCCGTCAAACCCATCCCCGACTATCAGGTCTTCAAGGGCAACCTCTTCGAGTTGATCGATCAGGCCGTCGATTTCGTCATGGCCAAGCTTGCCCGTCAGGTAGGCGTGCGCGATGCCGGGCCGGCAAACACCGTCACCTACGAGATCCCCAAGGCCGCCGTTGCCGAGATCATCATCAACGCGCTCGCCCACCGCGACTACCAGTCGGATGCCAGCGTGCAGGTTTACGTCTTTGCCGACCGGGTCGCGGTCTGGAATCCCGGCGAGTTGCCGCCCACGCTCACGCCCGCCAAGCTGAAGAAGGCCCACAGCTCAGTTCCCCGCAACAAGCGCCTGTGCGAAGCCCTCTTCCTCGCCAACTACATCGACAAGGCCGGCACCGGCGTGCTCGACGTTCTCGGCCAATGCAAGGCCGCCGGCCTGCCAGAGCCCGACTTCGCCCAGGACGGCGACCAGTTCACCGTCACGCTTTGGCGCGATACCTTCACCCCCGCGCGGCTCGACCGGCTTGGGCTCAATGAACGGCAGAAATCTGTCATCGCGCACTTCCGCAGGAAGCCTGAACTCACCAATGCGGAATACCAGAGCCTCACCGGTGTATCGCGGGCCACAGCCAAGAGGGACCTCGATGAGATGATCAAACTCGGCATTCTCGTGTTGGCCGGCGCCGGCCGCTCAGCCCACTACCGGCTGGCTGATAAACGGCTCATAAATGGCCCAAACGGCTCACGCGGGGAGGCGGCCGAGAATGGCTCATAAATGGCTCAAATGGCTCACACCGCCCACGGTGGAAGCAGAACAATGATCAACACCATGACGACGACACCGATCACAGCCGATCTGTCCGGCGGAGTCCCGCCTGGCGGAATGAGGACGGAGGCGCGGGAGACGGACAAGGTGCTGACGTTGATTTTGGAGAAGGTCGGGGTATGAGCGAGTGGCAAACATGCGCCGTGCCCGATTCGTTCGTTAAGAACAAGGTCGGGAGGCAGAACCAAATTCCCGCCAAGGAGATCGCAGAGGCCGGTCGCTTCCCTGTCGTCGACCAAGGGCAGAAGTTCGTTGCCGGTTACTGCGATGACGAAAGCAAGGTCATCGACTTCGACCTGCCGCTGATCATATTCGGCGACCACACTCGCTGCTTTAAATACGTCGACTTCCCGTTCGTGCTTGGGGCTGACGGAACCAAGGTTCTCCTTCCGAATAAAAAGCTCTACGACCCGAGGTTTTACTACTTTGCGTTGTTGGCGCTGGAGATTCCAAGTCGTGGTTACAACCGCCACTTCACAATTCTCAGCGAGCGTAGCCTCCCGCTCCCCCCACTCCCCGAGCAGAAGAAGATCGCGCACATCCTTTCGACAGTGCAGCGGGCGATCGAAGCGCAAGAGCGGATCATTCAGACCACCACAGAGCTGAAAAAGGCCCTCATGCACAAGCTCTTCACCGAAGGCCTCCGCAACGAACCCCAAAAAAAAACTGAAATCGGCCCCGTCCCCGAAAGCTGGGAGGTGTTGCAGTTGGGTGAGTTCTTCCACATCAAACACGGCTTCGCCTTCGATGGACAATTCTTCGAACCATCGGGTGAATACATTCTGATGACACCAGGCCACTTTTACGAGGAAGGCGGATTCCGAGATCAGGGCGAAAAGACAAAATATTTCACCGGTGAAATTCCCAAGGACTACATCCTCGCGAAAGACGACCTCGTTGTCGCGATGACCGAACAGAAGTCGGGGCTTCTCGGCAGCTCAGCATTTGTTCCTGAAGACGGGCGCTACCTCCACAACCAGCGGCTCGGACTGATCGTGGATCTGGATGGGAACCGCCTGAGTAAGCGATTTTTATTCAATGTCTTCAACCTTCCTCATTTCCGAGTCGAAGTCGCCAAAACGTCAACCGGCTCGAAGGTAAAGCATACGTCCCCCACCAAACTGCGTGCCGTTAAAGTTGGTATTCCGCCCACGTTAGAAGAACAGGATGAGATTGCGGCGGCCATCTCGGCGATTGAGCGGAAGATCGGCGTCGCGACGAACAAGATGACCCAACTCCAAGATCTCTTCCGCACGCTCCTTCACGAATTGATGACCGCGAAGACTCGCGTTCACGAATTGGAGATTACGGCATGAGCACCGAGGCAATTTCAGAAGAGCAATTTCTTCGGGAGTTCACAAAGGAACTTCACAATCGTAACGTCGCAGCGTTCATCGGCGCCGGCTTCTCGATGTCTACAGGCTACGTTGATTGGAAAACACTGCTGAAACATGTGATTGACGATCTTGGTCTTGATTCTGAGAAGGAGCACGACCTTGTCAGTGTGGCTCAGTATTACGTCAATAAAAGCGGGGCCAACAAGAACGCGTTAACCCGCACGATTCTGCACAAATTCGGCGTTGCGAAAACGCCGACTAAGGGCCATGAGATTCTTGCGAGCCTTCCAATTCATACCTTCTGGACAACGAACTACGACCGCTTAATTGAAAAAAGCCTCGAAAGCGCCAAAAAGGTTCCAGACGTAAAGCACACGCTCGAACACCTTTCAGTCACCTGGCCAAACCGCGATGCGGTCGTTTATAAAATGCACGGTGACGTAGGTGACTCGACTAACGCAGTCATCTGCAAGGATGACTATGAACGGTACCCATTCAAAATGGGGCAGTTCGCCTCGCTTCTCAAAGGCGATCTCATAGAAAAGACATTTCTATTCCTTGGATTCAGCTTCACTGATCCCAACATTGATTTCATCCTCAGCCGCGTACGTGCTGTGTTGGAGAACGATCAACGTGAGCACTACTGCATCCAGAAGAAGGTCACACGGTTACCGAAAGAGAAGAAGAAGGATTTTGAATACCGCCAACTGAAGCAGGATTACTTTATTCGCGACCTCAAGCGGAAGAACATCCAAACCGTCGAAGTCGATAGCTACGACGATATTCCTCTACTGCTAGAGAAAGTTGCCACACGCTTCAAGCGCTCTTCAATTTTCGTGTCGGGTGCCGCCGTCGAATTTGGCGCGTGGAAGCCGGAAGATGCCGACTCATTTCTCTACGATCTTGGCACTTCGCTTTCCGCGGAGAAGAATCGAATCATCGTAAGCGCTCTATTGACACCGCCATTGACGATGTCGGAGGCGATGAGGTAAAGGCGAAACCTATCGGTGACAGCCTGCCAAACACCAGGGAAGAAGGGCCTCG
>JBIJCX010000438.1:0-6256 GCA_044344465.1 Opitutaceae bacterium | reverse complement strand
AAACCTCCTGCGTAGTTACAGCCACCGATGAAAACAAAGCCTCCCTCCCAATCGGCGCTGACCCGCCGTTCCTTCCTCAAGCAGTCGCTGATCGCGGGCGGCGCCGTCATGGGCCCAATGATCGTTCCCGGACGGGTGCTGGGCCGCGATGGCGGAGTGGCGCCCAGCAACCGCATCGTGATGGGCGGCTTTGGCATCGGCGGGCGCGGCGGCAACGATCTCGGCGTGCTGCTCCACGAGCCCGACGTGCAGTTCGTGGCCATCGCCGATCTCCGGGCCTCGCGGCGGCTCGCGGTCAAGGCGATGGCGGACCAGCAAAACGAAAACAAGGACTGCGCCATGTATGGCGATTTCCGCGAACTGCTCGCGCGGAAGGACGTCGATGCCCTGCTCATCGCCACCGGCGATCGCTGGCATTCGCTGGCGTCCATCCTCACGGCCAAGGCGGGCAAGGACATGTACTGCGAAAAGCCGTGCTCCACGAACATCGCCGACAGCGTGGCGCTGGCCGAGACCATGCGCCGCTACAGCCGCGTTTACCAGGCCGGCACCCAACGCCGCAACGTGAGCAACTTCGTCTTCGCCGTGGAACTGGCCCGGACCGGCAAACTGGGCAAGCTCCACACCGTCCACGCCAACACGCTCGCGCCCGGCACCAAGCTGGACTGGCTGCCCGCCGAGCCGGAGCCCCCCAAGGATGTCTGCGATTGGGACATGTGGCTCGGACCGTGTCCATGGCGGCCCTACAACTCCCAGTACGTCGCGGGTCGCTGGCGCAATCATTTTGATTTCCACGGGGGCGGCATCCTCGAATGGGGTTCGCACACGGTTGATCTTTGCCAGTGGGCCAACGACGCCGACAAGACCGTGCCCGTCGAGTATGTGCCGACTCCGGAAGGTTGCATCGCCCGCTACGCCAACGGCGTGAAACTCGTCATGCGCGAAACCGGTTGGCTGGGCCTCGGCACCTGCAGCGTGCGCTTCGAGGGCACCGAAGGCTGGGTCGAAACCGGCGACAAGGCGGAAATCAAGGTGCACCCCGAATCATTGCTCGGCGAACGCAAGCTCACCCGGCAGGCCGGCACCCATCCCGGCGGCCATCTCCGCGAATTCCTGGACTGCGTGAAATCGCGGGCGCTGACCGCGGCCAATGGCGACGTCGCCTGCCAGTCGCACATCGCCAGCCACGCGGCCTACATCGCCTGGCAGCTCGGCCGTAAGCTCAACTACGATCCGGTGAAGAACGAATTCATCGGCGACGAGGAGGCCAACCGGATGCGCGCCCGGGCCAAACGCGAGCCCTGGCGGATCTGAGGCCGGCGCAACGCAGCAACCAACACCATCACCTTAAAAAAAGGCCCAAAATGTTGAGCGGAAAATTCAGCCTAAAAATCGCGCTGGCCGCGGTGCTCCTTGCCGCGGTTCCCGCAAGCCTGTTCAGCCAGGGCGCCCCGATGACGACCACGCTGCCCCGGCCGGAGGAGGTGAGCAAACTGATCGCCACCCTCCAGTCGGCAGACAGCTCGCACCACGACAAGGTCGTGGCCTGCCATCGCCTGGCCATCATCGGGCCGAAAGAGGCGGTGCCGGCCCTGGCCGCACTGCTGACGGACGAGAAGCTGGCCCACATGGCCCGCCATGCCCTGGAACCGATGACCGATCCCGCCGCGGCCGCAGCGCTCCGCGACGCCTTGGGCAAGGTCAAGGGGTTGCTGCTCGTCGGGGTCATCAATTCGATCGGATTCCGGCGCGACGCTGCCGCGACCGGCGCGCTGGCCGGACTGCTGTCCAGCCCCGATGAACAGGTGACCACCGCCGCGGCCGCGGCGCTCGGCAGAATCGGCACCGTCGAGGCGGCGAAGAAATTGCAGGGCACCCTGAGCGGCGCCTCGGGGGCGCGCCTGATCGCCTTCGCCGACGCCAGTCTCACCTGCGCCGAACGGTTGGTGGCGGATCGCCAGCGCGACGAGGCCACGGCAATTTTCGATCGCCTGGTCGGCGCGGGATTCCCCAACCATATCCGGACGGCGGCGATGTGCGGCGCGATCACCGCGCGCCAGGCCGCGGGCATCCCAATGCTCGTGCAACAGCTCAAGAGCCAGGACAAGGCCATGCTGGCGGCGGCCTGGCGGGCGGCGCGCGAACTGCCCGGTCCCAACGTGACAAAGGCACTGGCGGCCGAGCTCGGCCGACTGCCGGCGGAAAAACAGGTTTTGCTCATCCAAGTTTTCGGCGACCGGGCCGACAAGGCCGCGCTGACGGCCGTGCTGGAGGCCGCGAAGAGCGGCTCGTCCACGGTGCGCGTGGCCGCGCTCCAAGCCCTGCCGCGCGTCGACGACGGCAAATCCAGCCTGCCCATTCTGTTGCAGGCGGTGACCGCCGGACAAAACGCAGCCGAATCCGATGCTGCCCTCGTGAGCCTGGGGCAAATCGGCGGCCCTGAGGCCAACGCGAAAATCCTGGCCGCCCTGCCCGCCGTGACCCCCGCGATGCGCGCCCGGCTGATCGGCGTGCTGGGCGAACGGAGGGCGGAAAATGCCACCCGTGAACTCTTGCAGCTCGCGGCCAATGCCGATGCCGAGATCGGCAAGGCCGCCTTTCGGGCGCTCGCCCTGGTGGCGCAGCCGCGCGATTTGCCCGAACTGATCCGGCTGTCGAACGCCGTCCAGGACGCCGCCGTGAAAGTGCCGGCGGTCCTCGCGGTGTTTTCCGTTTCGATGAAGATCGATCCGGTGGCCAAACGCATCGATCCCGTCCTGAACGCCTATCGCGCCGCCACCGACGCGAAGACCAGGTGCTCCCTGCTGCAACCGCTCGGGGCGATCGTGAAGGCGACGGGCGGCAGTCCCCAGGTGTTCGATACGGTCAAGCTGGCGTTGAACGACCCCGACGCGTCCGTGCGCGACGCGGCGCTCCGCTGCGTGGCCGACTGGCCGGACGCCAGCCCAGCGGCGATGATGCTGGAGATCGTGAATCGCGATCCGGATCCGGCGCACCGCGAAGTGGCGCTGCGCGGCGGGATTCGGATGGCCGCCAACGTCGCCGCGGGTCGCGACTCCACCCGGCTCGATTACCTCGCCTGGTTCAAGCAGGCCAACCAGGCCGTGCGCACCGTCGAGGAAAAGCTCATGATCATCTCGGGCCTGGGCAACGTAAGCCAAATCGAGGGCTTGCAGCTGCTCCAACCGTATCTCGATGACCCGGCCGTCCAGACCGAGGCGGCGCTGGCGGTGGTCAAGATCGCCCCGGCGCTGGCGGGATCGCAGCATGCTGCCGCGGTCAAGCGCACGCTGGAAAAAATCACCAGCGCCACGAAGGATCCCGACATCCGCCGCAAGGCCGGCAAGATGGCCAAGAGCATCCAGACGAAGGCGAAGAACTGATCGCCGGACCGTTTTTCAACCCCAAAGGCCGCCGCCGTTCGCGCTCGCCAGTGGCGGGCCGAGCTCCGTCGAGACCGTCAAAACTGGGCCAGATCGAGAATCGCGACAGAAACAGCTTTGCCCGCGCGCATCTCGGTCTCGATTCTCGATTTGACCCCATCTGCGCTCTCTCGATTTGACCCCATCTGCGCTCTCTTGCAAGAAATGCGCCGTCTTGACCGCAACTCCTCCAAAGGGCACTTTCCCTGCATGGACTACCGCCACATCATCACGATTGAGCCTGGAAAGCGGAGCGGTAAGCCGTGCATTCGGGGCATGCGAATCACTGTTACCGACGTCCTTGAGTACCTGGCGGGAGGAATGAGCATTCCAGAGATACTGGCCGACTTCCCCGAACTGACCGAAGAGGATATTCGGGCATGTCTCGCATTTGCCGCGGATCGTGAACGGCGGTTGGCTGTCATCGGCGGATGAAGCTGCTTTTCGACCAGGGGGCAGCCCGATGGGGTCAGTCCGTGAATTGCTAGTCCCTGCCCACCACGCCTGGTCCCGCGGCGTGCACGTAGGCGCGGACAGAAACTGAATGCGCAGTCGTCGAGCCATCGCAGCAGGTCGGCGCGCCCGAGGTCAGGAAGCGAGCGCGCCCGAACCCCAATTTTGGGTGTGGCAAAGAGCCGCCGATCGCGGCTGAAGCGGGCTAACAATTCACGGACCCCGTCGGGCAGCCCTCACACCCGAATGCGGCCTGGCGGGTATCTTCCGGTAGGAGCGGGCTCATCCCGCCATGGCTGGCGCCGTACGAGATTATCGCGGCATAAAGCCGCTCAGGCGAAGTTGATGTTGTGCGCCAAACCCGACTCGCCGGCATTCTTGAGCAGCATCAACAGGCGGCTGGTCTCGGTCTGGCGCGTGCGGCGGCGCACGAGGATAATCAGGCCGGGATGGTCGGGATACTTGGCCGCAAGCGCGAGGTAGTCGGCGCGGTTGCACGTGAACTTAATGAGCCCGTGCTCCCGCGCGTAGGCGAACGCCTCCTCGTCGGTGGCCTCGACCGGGAGCACGTCGCGCAGCACCGTCGCTTCGTGCTGCCAGTGGCGCAACAGCAGTGCGATGTCCCCCGGCACGTCGTGATCGAGGAAAAACCTCACTGCGGCAGCGCGGGGCCTTCGGCCATTTGCTCCGCCACCAACGCGTCGATCTCGATGCGATGATCTTCGTAATAGGCGAGGCACTCGTAAACCTGCGCGCGCGTCAGCTCCGGGAAGCAGCGAGCGATCAGCGTGTCGAGGGTCTCGCCGTTCTGGAGGAGGCCGATCACGTCATGCACGCCAATGCGCGTACCCTCGATGATTGTCCGGCCCGAGCGCACGCCGGGAACGTTGGTCAGGTAGCGGTAGGAAGTGCCGGGCATGGCGGGGACGGTAACGCGACCGGCGCCGACGGCAAGCCCGCCGGCGTGGTTCCCGCCGCCGTGGCCGGCGGAGCGGCCGATCCCAAGGGGCCGCGCCATTACTTTTTAGCCCCCTCACCAAAACAGGTTTTGGCCCCGACGAGAAGAAACAGTGGCTGTTTCTTAGCCTCGGCTGGGAATCTGCGGTGCCTACGCGTAGGACCGCCTACGGCGCGGCTTCACGGGCGCGCGCCAGATGCTGATCTCCGTTCAAGGGAATCGCCGACGTAGACCCGGACTCTTTCCGCCCGGCCTTTTACGGTTTGAAGCCCTCTTTCCCGGAACTGCGCCTGCAGCGTTGGCGGCAGCAATGTCCAGACGGGGTGGTCGACGACGATCGCGGCGTCGAGTTCCTTGCAGAGGCTTTCGAGGCGGGCGGGAAGGGCTCGAACGGGTCAGGCTTCGGAAAGTGATATTTCAAGCGTGAGGTATCCTGAATTCTGGGGGGGCACGATGGTATCTCATCGGGAAGTCCAAGATCGGAGCTCCCGTTATGGCCCGCAAGCCACGCGTCGAATTCCGCGGCGCGACATACCGCATTTTTCGAAACCTATTTTTTCCGAAACGCACCAGAACGGAATCAGTGGCAGCGAAGGCTGAAATCACTTTCCGAAACCTGACCCTGTCAACTTTCCGGCTGCCTGGAGCACAGGACACGTTGCCGAATGAAACAGGCCGACCAGGCGCTGCAGCCAACGCGCTTCGCGAGTGGCTGATCTCAAACATGTCTAGCCAAAAATTGCGCCTCTTGACGCACCAGCCGACATCGCTAGTTTCCGCACATGACGGCGATCGCGATTCTCGACCTCAAGCAGCGGCTTTCGAAGCTCTCCGAAACCGACCGACGCATGGTTGCCGCATATTTGCTTCGGTTGAAGCACGAATCTCCCGCAGGCAGACGCGAGGCCACGCGGACGATGCGCGAGATGAACGAGGGAAAGAAGGTCCGCTTGAAGGATTTGGCGACGCAGCTCGGACATGTCTAGGTCGTTCGCCTTCGATCCGGTTCTTTCAAACAAGGCTTCGTCGTTTCTGATTGGCCTCTCGAAGGCCAAGCAGAAACAGGTTTTGCGATTGGCATTCCAGCTTGCGGAGCATCCGACCCAGCTTGGGGACTACGCGACCCGCGATGAAGATGGCAGGGAAATTCAGCATCTCATGGTCGGCGGTTGGCATTTCAGTTTTTGGGCCGATCATGCCGTCCGTGAGGTGCGCATTACTGAGATTGACGAGCTCTAAAAGGGCTAACAAGTCGCCCCAGCGCAACGGGGGGATCGGGCCTGCGATTTTGGATGAAGCTCCTCCGCTCCAGCTGCCCTCAACGCGCATTCCTAAATTGATCTAAATACCTGATAAGGAAGGGCGGCTCCGATTTTGCGGGACATGGGGAAGAAAATGATTTTTGCTGGCAGGCATGGTCATC
>JBIJCX010000134.1:0-20443 GCA_044344465.1 Opitutaceae bacterium | reverse complement strand
GAGCGAGGCCCGGTGCACGGCGACGAACGGATAGGTTTCGAGGAAATTGAGGAAGTGCGGCAGCGGCGCGCGCAGGCGGAACCGCAGCACGTGCGGGCCGTCGGTGGTGACCCCGATGGTCGCCGGATCCTTGGACCGGCCGCGGTGGTAGTCTTCCGCGCCCGCGATCGGATAGGCGAGATTGGCCAGCTCACCGAGCAGGCGCGGCTCCAGCAGCCGCACGATCGACGCGCGATAATCCCCGGCCGTCACCGGATCGCCGTTGGACCAGCGGCCGTCGCGCCGCAGATGGAACGTATACTCGAGTCCATCCGCGCTGACCTCCCAGCGCTCGGCGCCCCGGGGCAGCACTTCGGTGATGTTTTCCGGATTGGCGACGACGAGCGAGTCGAAGAGTTCGTTGATAATCACGGCTTCCGGGGAGCCGGTGTTGCGCTGCGGATCTATGGTGCCGGGCTCGACGCCGGAGCCGTAGTGCAGCACCTGGGTGCGATTACCCTCCTGCACCGACGAGAGCCGGGGTTTGCACCCGGTACCGGCGAGGGCGACACCGAGGCCGAGCGCGAGCGCGAGTGTGGGGAAGCGCGAAGGTAAAGTCATGGGTGAAACCATGGCCAATGCATCGCGCAGCTCTACGTATCCAGAAAATTCGACCGCGGATGCCTGCGCGAGAATCGGGTAACCCAATGGGTTACCGTGTATGGGGTGGCTTTTCGGGTAACCCACTGGGTTTCCCGGTATCCGGCGACTATTTGGGTAACCCAATGGGTTACCGTGTGATTGGGCGGCGGTTCAGAGGTGGGCGGGCACGTCCTCATGCCCGCATTCGAAACGCGATCGACCGATCCGGACCCGCGGGCACCGGGACGTGCCCGCCCACCCAAAGCGGTTCTTCGCGCGGCAAGAAATTGAGGTGCCCCACGCCCACCGACGCCAGCGTTGACCTTCCCGCCCGAGGCGCCGAACGTCCGGCCATCCCCATGCGCATGTTCGATGCAACGATCGCGATCGTGGCGTTGCTGTTGTCGGCGGCCACCGGCGGGGCGGACGATCGGCTGCCGGGCATCGTCTTCGTGGCGGATGACAACTATGGGCCGCACCACCTGATGGCCGATGGCCGGTCGGGCACGGCGCATTGGCGGGAAGGATACATCTTCCACCGCGGAACATCCTCGCACCCGTTGGAACGTTCGACCACGCCCACGCGGCCCGGCCGGAACCTTTACACGCTCATCCCCGCGCAACCGGACGGCACGCTCCGCCGGATCACGCATCTCACGACCGGCGAGGTCTTCAACCCGGAGCCATCCTACGATGGCCGAAAGATTCTCTTCAGCCTGCGCCGCGACGGCGAGGACTGGTTCAACCTTTACGAAATCGGCGCCGACGGCCTGAACCTCGTGCAGTTGACCGACGGGCCGTTCAACGACGTCTCGGGCGTCTATCTCCCGGACGGGCGGATCGTCTTCGTCAGCGATCGCGCCGGCTACCTGGACGAATACCACGAGGAGCGCACCGAGACCCTCTGGAGCATGGCGGCCGATGGCACGGGCCTCCAACAGCTCACGTTCAACCCCGGCACCGTCTTCGATCCCGCGGTCCTGCAGGACGGCCGGATCCTGTTCACGCTTTGGGACACATTTCACCTGAACGTTCCGCCGCTGGACAAGCACGAGAACTATCTCATGACCATCCGGCCGGACGGCACGGAGGAGAGCCACTTTTTCGGCATCGGCCAGTATCGGTTTTTCAACCGCGAGCGGCATTCCGGGCTGGCCTACACGCAGGCGCGCGAACGGCACGACGGCACCTTCCTCGTGCTGACGGAGCTGGGGCCCTCGATTCTCGATCCCCGGCAAGGCCTGAGCCCGGAGCAGGCGCTCCGGCCGGTTTTTCCCGGCACGACCACGATCCAGCTCGGCGGAGCGACGCATCGCGTGCATCTCTCGCCCACCGGGTCGAAGACCACGCCGTATCCGCTGCCCGATGGCCGCTTCCTTTTTTCGGCCACGCCGCCGGGCGCCCGCGATCTCGGCATCTACGTGGCCGATCCCCTGACGCGCGACGTCCAACTGGTCTTCAACCGCCCCACGGCCGCCGAGTTCGACGCCCGTCCGATTCTCCTCGCGCGCCCGCCCCCGGCCCGCCTCGCGCCCAAGGCCGCGTTTCCGCCCTCGAAGCCGGAGATCGATCTCGCCCGCGCGCCCGTCAACGGCCCCGCGCTCGTGCCGGTCACCGGTCGCTCCCGGCAGGTGCTCGTCAATGCCCGGCAATCGGACAACCCCGCGCATGCGGCGGTGCTGGATCGGGTCCGCTACTACCGGGTGATCGAGGCGCTGCCGACGGCGGTGACGTCGTCGAGCCACACCAACCTGGCGACCCGCATCCTCGGCGTCGTGCCCGTGCTGCCGGATGGCTCGGCGTTCTACGAGGTGCCGGCGGACACTCCGTTGTATGTGGAACCCTTGGACGCCGCCCAGCGGCGGATCGCATTCGACTGGAACTATCCGGTCACCTCGGTGCCGGTCGGCTCGCCGCAGAATCTGATCGAGATGACCTATGTCACGTCGCGGCCCGGCGAAACCAAGTCATGTCACGGCTGCCACGCGCCGCTCGACCATGCGCCCGCCCACGCCGTCGTGCCCGCGGCCTCCGCGCGCGAGCCGGTCCAGATCGAGCGCGACGTCACCGACATCGTTTACCGGCGCAACGAGCCGGAGGAATATCGCAGCCAGGCCCGCGTGGGCGACGAGGCGCAGGCCCGGCTGTGGCTGGCCAGCCGGGATCCGGAGGTGCGGCGCCAGGGTTGCGACGTGCTGATGAACGCGGAGGACGGCGGTCGGCCGGAAGCGGGCACGGTCGCGCGGTTGCTGGGCGATCCGTCCGTGACGGTGCGCCGGGCGGCGGCGCTGGCCCTCACGCGGATCGGAAGCCTGAATACGGCGGCGGCGCTCAACCGGGCTCTCGCCGACCCGGACTGGCAGGTGCGTTTCCATGCCGCCACGGCGCTCGAAGCGATCACGGCGTGCCTGCCGCCGGGTGGGGCCGGACCGGACGAGGGCACCCGGTTTTACACGCAGTTGTTGGCTGCGACCGGCGGCGCGCCGGGCCTGACGACGCTGCTGGGCAAGGGTCCGGCAGCGCTGGGCGAACACGGGCAGCAGTCGGGCGCGGGCGTGAACGCACGCTGGTTCGAAGCGGCTGGCCGAATGGGCGCGGCGGCTCCGGAGTCCGCCCGCGAGATCGTGCGCGCCGGGCTGCAGGTGCCGTTGCCGCCGCCGTTCAAGTTCGAACCGATGGAGGGAAGGCGGCGCGATCTGGTGCCGCGTCCGCCCGCCCTGGGTGCCATTCGCGCCGCGGGCTGGCTGCGCGACGTGCCGTCGGTCCCGTTGCTGGTCCCCTGGCTGACGCGCCCGGAGTATCAGGATCACGCGGCCGAGGCCGCCCTGGCGCTCGGCCGGATTGGCACGCCGCCGGCGATTGCGGCGCTATGGCGGGCGGTGCACGAGGAGGTGCCGAAGCGGTCGATCTACCTGTCGCGCTATTTTCTGCAGGGGCCGCGGCCCGAGGAGTACGCGTACCTGCACGGCCTCGTTCTGGCCGGGGCCAAACCCGCGCTCGCGGATGTTCCGCTGGTGATCGGCCTCCTGCCGGGCACGTTTTTGGAGAAACCCCGCTTTGAAGACCGCCTGCGGCCCGAATCCCAGCGGGTGCTGCTGGTCCGCCGCCTGCTCGAAAACGCCGGGCTCCGGCGGACGGCCGTCGCCTTGCTGGCTGGAGTGCTGCGCGGCGAGGCCGCCCCGGAGACGGATCCTCTCTACCAAAAGCTGCGCGAGGGCATCAACCTGGAGCGGCCCTTCAGCGAGCATGCCCGGCCGTTTCCCGTCGTTAAGAAAGTGGCGGCGGAGCAGGCGCTCTGGCTCCTGGGCTGCCTCGCCCTGGACCAGTCCGAGGTGGCGGCGGCGCTCGTCGCGCCACATCTCGCGAGCCCCAACCATCGGGAGCGGATCGATGGGGCCGTGCTTCTGCACCGGATCGGCTTTGATCCCGCGACCGCGGCCGCCCTGCACGCGGAGGCGGCGAAACCGTACGACTTCAAGGAGATCGAGTCGATCGGCAAGGGCCGCCTCGATCCCAACTTCCGCGACAAGTGTTACCTGGTCATGGCCCTGGCCCGGCACACCGGGGACGTGGCGGCGCTGCGCACCTTTGCCGATCCGAGGACGCGCTACCGCGACGTGCGTTACGGACTGGCGGTGGGGCTTGGCACCCGGGGCCAGGCGGATGGAATCGAACTATTGGTTGAACTCGCCACCCGCGATCCCATCGCCGTGGTGCGGCGGGAGGCGTTGGCGTCGCTGCGGTCGATCCAGCAGTCGCTGCGTCTGGCCGGTGAACCGGTGCCGGACGTGGTGCTGCCGGCGTCGATGGCCTTCGAGGGCTGGTATTCGCCGCGGGGGCTGAAATCGCCGGGACCGGTGGTGGAAACGCGATCGGATCCCGCACCAGCGGAGGTGCCTGATTTGGCGGCGCTCGAGCGTGCGATCGCCGAAGGGCTCAGGGACGAGCACTATCGCAATCTGAACAACTCGAACAACCAGGCCCCCGGAGCGAAGCGGATGATGGTGACCGGCATCGCGGCGCTGGACCGGGCGGTGGCGGCCCTGACGGCGCATTATCCGGACGCCGCGGCGCCGGCGTTGCGGCGATTGTTGGAATCGCCGAATCCGTTTGCCCAATACCTGGCGTTGCGGGAACTGCGCGAGGGCCGGCACCCCGAATTGAACGCCCTGCTGCTCCAACGGCTCGATGCCTTCGCCAAGGCGGCCGAGACGGTGGGATTTCACTGGACGTGCGAGGCTCTGGCGCGGCGCGGCGTGGTCGATGCGCTGCCCGTGCTGGCGCGGTATGCCCGGAACGAAAGTCCGCCGGGGTTGCTCGGGCCGCTCGGGATGGGCCTGGGCTACCCGGCGGCGAAGGCCATCGCGCGGCTGGCGTCGGACGTCACGCACCCCGAGGTGCGCCGGCTGTTGGAGAGTGAAAACAGCTGGTTGCGCGCCGGCGCGCTGGCCGGCCTGACCGAGGCCCGCGCCCCGGGGATCGAAGCCCTGCTCGCCCGGGTGCTGGCCGAGCGCCCGGCCGCGTTGGTGGCGGACCAGGCGGCGGTGGGCCTGAGGACGTTGCGGGCCACGCGGACGGCGGCGGCGCTGGCGCCCTGAATAAAACGCTCAACGCTCAACTTCTAACGCTCAACGCTTAAGTCCGATTCCCCTGCGTCTTCGTCTGGACTTAAGCGTTAAGCGTTAAGCGTTAAGCGTTAAGCGTTGAGCGTTCGCGTCGCGAACGCGGCCCGTAGTCGGCGCTCAGCTGGCAGGAATCCTGCTAGAAGAGTCGTTTTCGCCCAATCCTCCCGTGTCCCTGCTCAAATCCCACTACGAGATCAGCCATTTTTTCGACGAGATGTTCGCCTCCGAGGGTGGCATGCGGCCGCACTACCGACGGCTCGGCGACCGGCTCGGCACCCTGCCCGTGGACGAATTCGACCGCCGCCGCGCCGCGGTCGACCTCGCGTTTCTCCGGCGCGGGGTGACCTTCACCGTTTACAACGACTCGCTGGGCACGGAGCGGATTTTCCCTTTCGATCTCATCCCGCGCATCATCCCGGCGGGCGAATGGGCGCGGATCGAGGCCGGCCTCGTGCAGCGGCTGACCGCGCTCAACCTGTTTCTCGACGACATCTACCACGGGCAAAAGGTACTGAAGGACCGGATTGTCCCGCCCGCGCTCATCCTCGGCGCCAAGCATTTCCGGCGCGAGTTCATGAACTTCACCGTGCCGCGGGGAATCTACGTCCACATCTGCGGCACCGATCTCATCCGCGATCATGCCGGCAATTACCTCGTGCTCGAGGACAACCTCCGTTGTCCGTCCGGCGCGAGCTACATGCTCGAAAACCGTGCCGCGATGCATCGCGCGTTTCCGAATCTCTTCCAGAGCTACGGCGTGCGCCCGGTGGAAAACTACGCCGACGATCTGCTCAAGGCCCTGCTCCACCTCGCGCCCGGCCGCACCGACAAACCCAACGTCGTCCTGCTGACGCCCGGCGTGTTCAACAGCGCGTATTTCGAGCACTGCTTCCTCGCGCGCCAGATGGGCATCCCGATCGTCGAGGGTCGCGACCTCGTCGTGCGTGACGCCCATGTCTACATGCGCACGACGGCGGGCCTCGTGCCCGTCGACGTCATCTACCGCCGCATCGACGACGACTTTCTCGACCCGACCGTCTTCCGCGCCGATTCGATGCTCGGCGTCCCCGGCCTCGTCAGCGCCTACCGCGCCGGCCACGTGGCGCTCGCGAACTCCATCGGCACCGGCATCGCCGACGACAAGGTCATCTACGCCTACGTCCCGAAGCTGATTAAGTATTACCTCGATCAGGATCCCATCCTCCCGAACGTCCAGACCTACCTCGCGTCCGAACTGCCCGATCGGAAGTTTATCCTGGAAAACATCGAGAAACTCGTCGTCAAGTCCGCCAATGAGGCCGGCGGCTACGGCATGTTGATCGGCCCGGCCTCCACCAAGGAGGAGTGCGCCAGCTTCCGCGCCCAGGTCGGCGCCAACCCCCGCAACTTCATTGCGCAGGATCCGATCATGCTCTCGCGCTCACCCACGTGGTGCGAGGGCCGGCTCGAAGGCCGCCACATCGACCTGCGGCCCTACATCCTCTACGGAGAGAAAATCACCGTCACGCCCGGCGGCCTCACGCGCGTCGCGCTCCGCAAGGGCTCGCTGGTCGTCAACTCGTCGCAGGGCGGCGGCTCGAAGGACACGTGGGTCCTGCAGGGGGAGGAATGAAGAAAGCTCCAAGTACCAACAGCCAAGCGCCAATGAAATCTCAAAATCCAATCGCCGATTTCTTGGTGATTAAAAGCCTGGTGCCGCTTTGGAGCTTGGAGCTTGAAGTTTGGCGCTTCCAGCTATGACTGCCACCAAAGCCCCCGCCGCCCCGCCCCCGCTCCTCCGCCCCCAGGCGACCGTGATGCTCTCGCGGGTCGCGCATTCGCTCTACTGGATGAGCCGCTACATCGAGCGCGCCGAAAACTTCGCGCGGCTGCTCGACGTCAATCTCCAGCTCCTGCTCGATTTCCAGGGCTTCGACGATCGCACGGTCAAGGAGCACTGGGGCTCGATCCTCGCGGCGTCGGGCGACGAGGAACGCTTCAAAGAATGCCACGGGGAGGCCGACGGCCGCAGCGTGACGGACTTCTTTGCGTTCGACCGGCGCAACCCGAATTCGATTCTCTCGTGCGTCTTCGCGGCGCGCGAGAATGCCCGGATGATCCGCGACCAGATCTCCCTCGAGATGTGGGAGACGATCAACGAGCTCTACCTCTATGTGCAGGAGCGCACCGCCGCGGAGATCTGGGCCACCGGCGCGGGCGAGTTTTTCAACCACATCAAGCGATCCGCCCATCTCTTCGAAGGTCTCACCGCCTCGACCTATTCGCGGAGCGAGGGCTGGGAATTCATCGAGTTCGGCAAATACCTCGAACGGGCCGACAAGACCACCCGCATCCTCGACGTGAAGTACCACATCCTGCTCCCGAGCGCGACCGACGTCGGCGGCGCGGTCGACACCGCGCAGTGGCAGGCGGTGCTCCGGAGTGCGAGCGCGCTCGAGGCCTACCGGCGTTTCTACGTGCGCGAGATCCTGCCGTGGAAGGTCGCGGAGTTTCTCACCTTCTCCGATTCCTTTCCGCGCTCGCTGCATTTCTGCGTCGCGCAGGTGGACGATTTCCTCCGCCGCATCCTCGGCGAGACCGCCGCGCGGCCGCGCACCGAGGCCGCCCGCATCTCCAAACGCCTGCTCGCCGATCTCCAGTCGCTCAGCATCACCGACGTGCTGCAGGGGCGCGGCCTGCACGAATTTCTCCTCGAGGTGCAAAACGCCCTTGACCGCATCGGCCAGGAGGTGGTTCAGACGACGATGTTTTATCCGGCTGATTCGTCGCCGGACGAACAACAGCAGCAACAGACGCACCAGTGACGCGCCTGCCCGCACCCGCGACCTCGGCCGCGGGTTCTTGTTCATGCATCTCCGCCTCCTCCACCGCACCACCTTCACCTACTCCGGCAACGCGCGCGACAGCTTCAACGAAGCCCGCCTGCGCCCGGTCGACGACGCGCTACAGACCTGCCGAAGTTTCGCGCTGCGCACGAAGCCGGCGGTGGTGCCGCGCGACTACCTCGATTTCTATGGCAACGTGGTCCACTACTTCGACATTTCGACGCCGCATCGGAAACTCGTGATCGAGGCGGAGTCGGAGATCGAGACCGCGCCCAATGCCGCGCGCCCCGCGGTGCCCGAGGTGCCGGTGTCCGCATTGGAGACGTCCCCGGATCGAGAAATCGTCGGGGAGTTTCTCAACCCGTCGCACTTTGTGCCCGCGGACGTGACCCTCTGGCACGAGGCGAAGGAGGCACTCGCATCCGGCCGCACCACGGTCTTCGCCGACGCCACCCGCCTGGCGCGCCATGTCTTTCGGACGTTCACCTACAAACCCAACTCCACCGGGGTCAACACGGGCGCGGTCGAGGCGCTCAAGCTTCGCGCCGGAGTGTGCCAGGATTTCGCGCACGTGACGCTCGGCCTCTGTCGCAACGCCGGCATTCCCGCGCGCTACGTCAGCGGCTATTTTTTCAACGAGAAACGCCGGCCGGACGAAAACGAGGCGTCGCATGCGTGGATCGAGGTGTGTGTGCCGGGATTCGGCTGGGCCGGCTACGATCCGACGCACGATCGCGCGCCCGACGAGCGCTATGTGAAGGTCGCGGGCGGGCGCGACTATGCCGACATCCGTCCGGTCAGCGGCACGTACCGCGGTGCGCCCACGCGGTCGCTCAAGGTCGAGGTCAGCGTGCGGGCGGCCGGCGCGCCGGTTGTGGCCACGCCAGGGGCGTAACCGATTCAACCGGCGTTCGGAACGCAAAGCCACGCTTTCACTTCGTTCAAGCGCGGCTACGAGGCTGAGGCTCTGCGGTGTAGCCGCGTTGGCGCGAAGCGACAACGCGGCCGGTTTGGATCCAAACCTGCTACACGGACGGCGCCGCACCGCCATGTTTCTCCGCCTCTCTCATCTCACGCGCTACGATTACTCGTCGCCCGTGTCGTTCGCCCCCCACGCGCTTTACCTGCGGCCGCGCGAATCCGCGCGCCAGCGCGTGCATGACTTCACCCTCGCGGTCACGCCCGCCGCTGCGCGCCACGTCGCCACGACCGATCCCGAGGACAACGCCCTCGACTGGGCCTACTTCGGGCCCGAGACGCAGTCGATGTCGCTCGAGTTTCGCACGGAGCTCCTCGTCGAGACGCTTGACGCGAATCCCTTCGATTTCTTCCTGAAACCGTCCGCGTCCGAGTTTCCGTTCGCCTATGCTCCCGCGGAGCGCGCCGCGCTCGCCCCGAGCCTCGCCCCACCGTTGTCCGTCGCACCGCTCGAGGCCTGGCTCGCGCGCCATCTTCCGTCGCCGCCGCGCGACACCGTGGCCTTTCTCACGGCGATCAACACGGCGGTCCGTTCCTCGTTGGTGTACTCCCGGCGGGACGAACCCGGCATCCAGACCGCCGCCGAGACGCTCGGGTACGGCGGCGGCTCGTGTCGCGACTACGCCGTCCTCCTGATCGAACTCTGCCGCCACCTTGGCCTCGCCGCCCGTTTTGTCAGCGGCTACCTCTACGAACCGCCACCACCCGGCGAAAACAATCCGTGGCCCACGGCGATGCACGCCTGGGCGGAAGTCTACCTCCCCGGCGCCGGCTGGCGCGGACTCGATCCGACGCGGGGTATCTTCTGCGACGACGCGTTTGTCCCCATCGCGCGCTCGGTCGTCGCCGAGAGCGTCAATCCCGTGCAGGGCGATTTCTACAGTCCCATTCCCGTCAGCTCGAGACTCACCACCCAACTCACCGTCACGAAATTCTGAACCGCGCTTCTGTCGCAGCCTGCCAGCAGGCTCCGACAAAGGCGCCAACCCATGTCCGCCGCACCCTATTCCCCCGCCGTTTGGCAGGACATCGTCGCCTGTGGGGACGCCGTCGAAGCTTCGCTCGCTCGCCGCGGCGTGCTCCTCACGATGGGCGGCGAGCCGACGTTTGTCCCGATGGTGCCCACGGGGGCCGAGTGGCAGACCGCCGCGCTTGGCCCGACGAAACTCGCCTGCGCCCGCCGGTTCGCGCGCGAACTCATCCGCGCCACGTTTCCCGGTGCGGTCGTGCTTGAAACCTCCGGCAAACACTATCCTGGGGAGCCGCTCCCGCGCTGGGCCTTGTTGATCCAGCGCCGGGCCGACGACACGCCGCTCTGGGGCGACCTCACGCGCCTCCGGGTCGACACCGCGCCCGGCGCCCACACCTCCGCCGAGGCGAAGCAATTCATCACTGCGCTCGCCCGCGCGCTTGCGCTCGACCCGGTCCTCGCCCTGCCGCTCGCCGAGGCCGGGGCGCCGGACGTGATCAGCGGCTGGGTGCTCCCGCTCGATCGCGACGGTGACAGGTGGATCACCGATAACTGGGCGCTCGCGCTCGGCGCGGCCGGGGGTGAGCAAGGTCGAGCCGAACCGCTCCGGCTTTTTCCCGGCGAGAGTCCAGCCGGCCTCCGTCTCCCGCTCGCGCAGCTCGGCGAAAAAAATCTTCGCCGCGCCCTCACGGCCGAGGTGCGCGCCGGCACGCTCACGGTTTTCATCCCGCCGTTGTTGACCGCGCCCTACTGCACGCTGCTCGCGGATATCGAGGAGACGCTGGCCACGCTCAACCTGTCCGACGTGATTCTCGCCGGCTACGCCCCGCCGTCCGACCCGGTGCTCCCGACCATCGGGCTGGCGAGCGATCCCGGCGTGCTCGAGATCAACGTCTCACCCTGTGCCACCTGGGCCGACTACGACCGGCAGCTGGGGCAACTCTACGCGGCGGCCGGGGCGAGCGGACTTTGCGCGCGCAAGCTGCAGTTCAACGGTCGCGCAGTCGGCACCGGTGGCGGCGCGCACCTTGTCTTCGGCGGACCCGACGGCCTGCTCTCGCCGTTCTTCGCGTTTCCCGCGCTGCTGCCGTCGATTCTCCGCTACTGGCAGCATCACCCCGCGCTCAGCTACGCCTTCACCGGCGCCTACATGGGCCCGAGTTCGCAGGCACCGCGGATCGACGAGTCCACCTTCGAGGCGCTCTACGAACTCGAGCTCGCCTGCGCCGGCGCCGAGAATCTCGGTTCGCCGCCCAACCTCGCGCTCTTCGATCTGCTTTTTCGCGATCTGCTGATGGATCGCTCGGGCAACACCCACCGGGCCGAGATCAGCGTCGACAAGCTCTGGAATCCCTGGGCGCCGAACGGCCGGCTCGGGCTCGTCGAGTTCCGCGCGTTCGAGTCGCACCCCGCCGCCGCGGTCCAATCCGTCACCGCGCTCTTCGTCCGCGCCATCCTCGCCCGGCTCTGCGCCGCGCCGTTTCGCGCGCCCTTCGTGCGCTGGGCCGGGGAGCTGCACGATAAGTATTTTCTCCCCGCGTTCGTGTGGGAAGACCTCGTCGCCATCTGCGCCGACTTGCAGCAACACGGGATCGACTTCGATCCGGCGTGGCTGCGCCCGCCGTGGGAGTTTCGCTTCCCGAAGCTCGGCGAACTTCCGATCTTGAATCTCAAATCTGAAATTTCAGATCTGAAGTCTCCGATCTCAAATCCGTCGCTGGTGTTCCGCCAGGCGCTGGAGGCCTGGCCGCTCCTCGGCGAATCGCCCAATGCCGGCACCGTGGCGCGCACGGTCGATTCGAGTGTCGACCGCCTCGAGGCGCGCGTGGCCAACGCCGCGATTCTCGAAGGCGGCCTGCTCCTCGTCAACGGCCTGCCCTGCGAATTCCGCGCGACCGCCGACGGTGGCGCGGCGTGTGGCATCCGCTACCGGGCGTTTTACCTGACGCCCTCGTTGCAGCCGCACGTGCCCGTCCATGCGCCGCTGCTGATCGAATGGGTCGACCGCGCCACGCTCGTGGTCGTCGCCGCCGCGCGCTGGCACGTGTGGAACCCGGCCAACGCCGCCTACGCCGCCGCACCCGCCGATGATGCAATCGCGGCGGCACGGCGGGCCGAGCGTTGGGAGGCCTGGCCGCACACCGTCGGCCAGCCGCGCTTCGTGCCAAAAATCGATTTTCCGCCCGAGGGCCGGCACACGCTCGACCTGCGGCGGTACCCGGCGCAGGCGCGGTGAGGGACAGGAGAATCGCTCAACCCGGATCCGAGACGAGCGGCTTTACCGCGGGCTGACGTTGCTATCCACTGAAAATCCCTGAGAGTCGCTGCCTTTCAGGCGTCAGAACCACCACCTCCGTGAGCATCATTGGACTCTTCCGGCCAAAATGGCAGCACCCCAAGGCGGAGGTGCGGGCGGCGGCGATCGCCACCCTGACCGATCAGAGCTTGCTGGCCACCATCTTGGAGCAGGACGAGAGCGAGACCGTGCAGCTGGCCGCGTTGGAGCGGCTCACCGATCAGCGGGAGCTGGCGCGCATCGCCAAGAGCCACAGTCCGTTCAACTCCCGGGCGTTCGGCGGCATCTCCGATCAGCGGCAAATTCTCGATGTCGCCCGGACCGCCGAAAAGTCGGAGTTGCGCCGCCTCGCGGTCGAGAAAATCGACGACACCGTCATCCTGCAGCAAATCGCGACGATCGATGCCGACGCCTCGGTCCGCCGGGACGCCAGAGACAGGCGTTTCCGTTTGGGTGCCGATCCCATGCGCGACTTTCTCAAGGGCGTGCTGTCCGGGATGCCCGTCGCCGGGAGCAGGGGCGATTGGGTCGCCGAAATCTCCGGCGGGCCCGACGACGTATGCGGAGCGATGGTTTGCGATCCGCGCTTTCGCATCGATGGCATTCTCAACGAGCATGTTGACGACGCCGCGCTGGCCCCGACCGACCCGACGGAGAGCGCCCCGGCTCCGGCCGGCGACGCCCGACCTTCGCTGGTGCGGCGTTCCACCGTCGAACTCCTCGCCGCCCGCTGCGCTGGTACAGGCGAGTCGGAAAACGACGCCAGCAGCACGGTTCATTTTCGAATCAAGATTTGGCGGACGAGTGAGGACCTGTTTCACGCCAGCGTGCAGTACCGGCGCTGTTGAGCAGACTGGCGGCGCGGCGCCAGAAGAAACCCGGGCTATGGCCGGCGGGTTCCGGCTTTGGCTGGAGCGGCGCCGGATCCGGGCGGCAGGGTTGGGCTGGCCACCTTCGGCGTTGGAATTGCCACCAGCGTCGCGTCCTTGGGAAACACGACGAGCAGATCGGCCATGCGCTCGCAATCGAGCTCGCCCTTCGGCGGATCGGCCAGCCGGATCAGTGAACGTACAATGATCGGATGGTTCCAGGCGCGGGCGGAGGTGGCGGTGGCTTCCGGCGGTTTGATCTGGGGCAGATAGTAGAAATGACCGCCCACGTGCGGCTGCCAGTACGAGACCCTGAAGATGACTCGCCCGCCCTCGCCCAGCTTGTCCGGATCCAGATCCTTGAGCAGAAACTGGAACCATACGATTTGGGTGCCGGGGGGCGGCTTGGGAGAATTGGCCGGCGCCCTCGCCACCGCAATATCCTCGAGCTGCACGGCGCCGAGGTGCGCGTAAAACTTGCTGCGCTCGAGGACGGCGGCGGCGGACGCGCCCCGCGGCGCAAACACGGGAAAGTAGATCGATTCGATCGCTTGCGCGCGATCGCCGAGATCACGCCGGGCCTCGATCTGCGTGCCGGTCGCATCGATCCGGGCATAGACGATGCCTCCCGTCGCCGCCTTGGCCGCGGATATGACCGTGGGCTCACGCGGCTCCGGCAGCTTCAGGGGCAGGATCGGTCGTTCCTGCGCCGGCGTCACGGGCATCAGCAGGGCGCAGGCAATGGCGATTAAAAACGTCCTCATGGAGCGGGGAGCGGACCCTTGGTCTGATTGAGCCAGACCATCAGGCCGAGTTCAATCGCGGGTGGCCGCCCGATTCGGTCGCGATCCCGTGCCGTTCGATCGACGGTGCGACGTTGACGCATCTCTCCCGCCAGGTCTGATCCGGCAAGCTCCATCCCCAACCGTCGCAATCTGCCGTTGCTCATGAAATCAATTTTTCCCCCTGCGCTCCCGGCCCGAAACCGCATGCTCCTCACCAGCCTCCTGCTGGCGGTCATGGGCAGCGCGATTTCTCCCGCGGCCCGGGCCGCGGCGGGTGCGCCGGTGTTTCGCGCCGGCGCCGCCACGAGCAATATCACGCCGTTGTTCGACGTCCTGCTGGACGGTCCCATCATGCAGATCGGCCCGGCGAAAAGCGTGCATGACGAGATTCACGCCCGCTGCCTCGTGCTCGATGATGGCACGGAGCGGGTGGCCCTGGTGGTGTGCGACACCACGATGATCGCGCAGTTCGTGATCGATCACGCGAAGGCGCTGATCGCGGAGCAATCGAAGCTGCCGGCGCATCGGGTCGTGATCTCGGCCACGCACACGCACAGCACGCCGCGCGCCATTGGGATCAGCGACCAGTCCGCAGACCGGGCGTATCTCGATTTCCTGGCGCGGCGTATCGCCGACGCGGTACAACGCGCGATCAATAACCTCGCGCCCGCAAAGATTGGGTGGGGCAGCGTGGCCAAGCCGGAATACGTTCACAACCGGCGGTGGTTTGTCGCCAACCCCGAAAAACGCACGAATCCGTTCGGGGTGAGTGGGGAAGAAGTCGGAATGAATCCCGGACGGACCGGCCTGATCAAGCCGGCGGGTCCGGTCGACCCCGAGGTTTCCGTGGTGTCGGTTCGCCACGCGGATGGCCGGCCGCTGGCGGTGTTCGCCAACTACGGCCTGCACTACATCGGGGGCGTGCCGGCGGGGACGATCAGCGCGGATTACTACGGCGTCTTCTGCGATCGGATCCAGGAGCTGCTGCGCGCCGACCGGCAGGATCCGCCGTTCGTGGGCATCATGTCCAATGGCACGAGCGGCGACGTCAATGCGGTCGACTCCGCCGCGGCGCCCAAAAAGTTCAAGGCCTACGAGCGCATGACCCAGGTGGCCCACGATCTGGCCGCAGCCGTACGCCGCGTGTGCGACCAGATCGAGTACCGCGACTGGGTGCCGCTGGCCGCGCAGGCGGCCGATTTGCCGCTGCGCATCCGGAAACCGGATGCCGCGCGGCTGCAATGGGCGCAGCCGCTCCAGGTTGCCGGCGCGGCGAAGTCGGTCGCGGGCCGGCCGCTGACCCGCCCCGAGATCTACGCCCGCGAGGCGGGTTTCCTCGCGCAGTATCCCGAGCGCGTCACCCTCAGGCTGCAGGCCATCCGGATCGGTGACCTCGGCATCGGGGCCATTCCCAACGAGGTGTTTGCCGAGACCGGCTTGGCGATCAAGCAGGGCAGTCCCTTCAAGGCGACCTTCACGATCGAGCTGGCGAACGGCTACTACGGCTACCTGCCGACGCCGCAACAGCACCAATGGGGCGGCTACGAGACCTGGGACGCACGTTCGAGCTGCCTCGAAGTTGGCGCCGAGCCGGCGATCCGCGAGACGGTGCTGGAGCTGCTGCGCGCGGTGCGAAAGACCTCGGGTTGAGCGGGGTGATCAGTTCGGATCGAAATTCTGTCCGTCGAGTTCAGTGGACGGGGATACGATGGTTTGGGTGGGCGGGCGCGTCCCAGCGCCCGCATTCTGAGCCGCGAATACGATATTAGTAATGCCCCCTGCCGCCGCAGGGACGCGGCGGCCCACCGGCACGAATCCCAGGCAAGAGACCCTGCCGAATGTTTCCAACTCATCGTCCCGCTCGCGCGCGGGTATCGATCACCATTCTCGCGGGCAACTCCACTCGCACGGGCTGGTCGCCACCCGGCGTTGGGAAACGGAACGTGTGTCGACGGCCGGCGACCGTGACCTCGACCACCGGGCCGTTCGTCTCGTCGCGGCGGCGCGATTCCCACACGGGGGCCTGACCGGAGCGAGACGGCACGAGGACGGTGACCATGCCCAGTTCACGCCGCGGTTCCGTGGTGCCGGTCTCGACGTGCCAATGATTGGGGAATTCCCGCGCCGGCGCGGGCTTGAAGCCGTCGGTCTGCACGAAGGTCAGCGGCACGGGCGAGAGATACGCCACTTCGAGGCCGGCTTTGGGCTGTTGCACGCGCAGACGCGCGGCGCCGGCGTCCACGACAAACGGGCTCAACGCGTGCGACATGAATTGGAACCGGGCCGGCTGCGGCGCGACGAGCTCGTCGTAGAGGACGAGGAACGGTTGCGGTCCCTTGACGAAGACTGCATGGCGCCACGCTTTCTGCAGCCGGCCGCCATAGGCCACGGTGGCATCGCCGGCGATGTAATCATAGGCGGGCGAAAACTGTTCGCGCACGATCCGGCCGGTCGACGCGACCGAGTGGGGGATCTGGCCCTCGCCATTCACGAGCACGGCATTTTGGGCGCGCGTGCTATGGACCCATTGGTAGTGGAACTTGCTGCCGTGCAGATCGCGGTAACCGCACGCCACGAGCAGTGCCTCGCCATAGGCGTTGAGTTGAAATGAATTTTGCGGGTTGTGCCCGTGACTTTGCGAGCCGAAGGGACTCGACTTGAAGAGGAAGTGCACGTCGTCGCGGCTGTCGAGGAGCGTGGTGTGCAGGCTCGCGACGCCGATGCCGTGAAAAACCTTCGAGGGCGGCAGGTCGGTCGGCGGCTTGGGTGCCGGCAACGGCGGGAGATTGGCGCGGTACAGAAAACCGAGGACGCCGCTGTTTTCGCGCATCTCCTTTTGTTGCGCCCACCAGCGCCAGTAACCGGCGTGCCCGCCATCGCCGCTCGCGGCGCGAGCACGCAAGTGGTATTCGAGAAAGCTCGGCGCGCTGATCGGACGGGAGGACAGATCGCCGAAACCCGAATTGGGCGAATGCGGCGGCGTGACATAGAGCGGATAGTCCCCGACCTGGGCGTAGAACGGCTTCTTCAGTCCGTCGATGCCCAGGGCCGACTGCGCCACCTGCAACCACCAGACCGCCTTGTTCTGGTAGCCGGACCAGTAGCTCACGCCCTCGTGCCAGCCGCCGTCTTCATCGGACCAGACCGGATAACAGGCGAAGAACTTGTTCACGGCGTAGTCGAGCCACTGCGGGGCCTCGGGAATCTCGTCGAGAAACGCGATGCCGGCCTCGGCGACCTTGTGCCAGATGCGGTTGCCGTGGCTGGCGTAGGGCCGCTGCAGGTGCCCGACCCCGCGGCCAATTTCTCCGCTGTTCCACGCCTCGAGCACACGCTCGCGCATCGCGGCCTGGATCCGGGCCCGCTCCGCCGACGTGAACATGTCCCAGGCCCAGTCGTAGGCCCGCGCCGGGCGGTAGAGCATCGGCTTCCCCGCCTCGCAGTTGAGCGTGATATTGGTGTTGCCCTTCGGATCCCACGCCGCGAGGTGGAGCACCCACCGCCGGGCGGCTTCGCCGTAGGCTTTGTCACCGGTCATCAAGTACACGAAGGCGATTGTCTCCGCTTCGTTGCACGCCCGCTCGGTCTGTTCGCGGTTGGGCCACCAGTATTTCACGAGTTCGGCGTTTTCCTTGTCCCGGGCCGAGCCGCGGTGCGCCGGTTCCGGGGTGGGGCCGGCGGCGATAAAGGCGTCGGCGGCCTGGCGCAGCGCCGCAAACGTCGCCGACTCGCGGCTGCGGGCGAGCTCGCGCAGCCGCGGCAGATCTTCGGGGCGCAGGAACAGCCGCGGATGCGCCTGGGGCACGCGGGCTTTTTGCTGCGCGAGGGTGGGCATCGGCAGCGCCGCGGCGCCGGCCGGGACCTCCACCCGCCGGGCGATGCTCCACTCCGACACCTCGCCCTGCCGGTTCGCGTAACGGTAGCGCCAATACCACGTGCCGGGGGCGATGGCCTCGTGATGCGTGTAGGCGGGCCAGACAATGTCCGGGGCGGTAGTGGCGGTGCGAAAGTCGCGGGCGCGCGACCACTGCACCGTGTAAGTGGCGGCGGCGGCGTCCGGCACAATCCACGTGAACGAGGGCGGGTTGAGCGGCACCGCGGCGCCGTCGGCCGGGCGGTAGCCCCATTCGTCGGGTTTCGCCGGCCGCTGGTCGAGGGGCAACGCGGCAAAACCGGCGGCAGCGTAAAGCGCCAGGATGGCGCCGAGGAGGTTTCGAGGCAGGTTCATGGCGGAAAAAACAGTACGCTTCAGGACGGCGGCGGCGGCGCGCGGTTGCACGGATAATCCGCCGCCGCCGAAAGTAGGATGTCATCCAATGGATGACAATTCGCGTCGGAGGTCCGGGGCGCAACAAGCCACGGCGCAAGGTGCGCTTTGGCGGCGCGTGAGCCGGGTGAAAGCGTGGTCCTTCACTCAATTCGTCGGCCACCTTGTCGCTTCGCTCCAACGCGGCTACGGCGGCTACGGCTACCGCGGTTGAATCTTGTCATTGGCCGGCCGGCGGGAGTTATTGCGCGGCTTCTGGTCATGACCCACCCCATGAACCGTTCCACCATTCTCTTGTTTTCACGCGCGATGGTTTCCCGGCTTCGAAGCCTGCTCCGGCTTGAATGGGCGGAAGGCAGGAGCCTGCCTCCGAAACAAATGCCCCGGAGCTTGCTCGGCGGATGTTTACTGCTGGCCACAATCGTCCTCGGCCGGGCGGCCGAGCTGTCGCCGCAGCACGAACGCGGGCGCGCCGTTTTCAGCCTGTATTGCGTGGCCTGCCATCAGCTCAATGGCGAGGGGACGCGCGGCGTGTTTCCACCGCTGGCGGGGTCGGACTTCCTCCTGGCCGACAAGGAGCGGAGCATCGGCATTGTCCTCCAGGGGCTCAGCGGCCAGATCGTGGTCAACGGGGCCGAGTACAATGGCGTCATGCCTGCACCGGGCGTGCCCGATGATGAAAAGGTCGCGGATGTCCTCACGTTTGTCCGCAATTCGTGGGGCAACCGCGGCGGGCCCGTGACCGTCGCCGAGGTGCAGGCGGTCCGGGCCAGGCTCGCCGCCGCCAACAGGCAGAAGCCGGATCCCTACGCCCCGGTGCCGATGCCGCCGGCCGGTTTCCGGGTGCGCGAGGTCGCCCAGCTTCCCGTCAATTGCGTCCGTCTTGCCGCCATGCCGGGGACAAGATGGATCTTCGTCCTCAATGATGGCGGCGAACTTTTCCGGCTCGAGCCCGCCACGGGAAATCTGGTTCGTGTGCTGGCGGCGAAAGACTTCGCCGATCTTGCCCCCGGAAAAATCGACGCGCTGGGCATGACGATCGATTCGCGCCGGCGGCTCTACCTCGCCACCAACCAGCGCGTGGCCGCCCGGCCGCACCAACTCAATCACATTGTCATCTACCGGTCGGCGCCGCTCGACGCCGAGGGCGTGCCGACGGGCGTGAAGCCGTGGCTGCGCACGACGTATCCGTGGGGCGTGGGCCCCTACAATCACGGCATCGGGCACATCGCCGAGGGTCCGGACGGCATGCTCTATGTGAGCAGCGGCTCGCGCACCGATGGGGGCGAGACCGGCAGCGATCCGGCGCTCTGGACCGGCGGCGAGACCAAACTCACCGCCGGCATCTGGCGGCTCGACCCGCGGCAGGATGCGCCGGCGATCGAGATGTTTGCCCGGGGCATACGCAACGCGTGGGGCTTTGCCTGGAACAATCGCGGCGAGTTGTTCAGCGCCAGCAACGGCCCGGACGCGCACCAGCCCGAGGAGCTGGATTTTGTCCAGGCGGGCAAGCACTACGGATTTCCCCACCAGTTCGCGGACACAACGGCGAAGCCGTATCCGTATACGCCCGACGGTCCGGCCGGGGTAACCTTCACCCCCGCCATCCGCAATTTCGGCCCGGCGGCCGGCGGCTCCGCGGAGAAGCCGATCGCCTCCTTCGATCCGCATTCTTCGCCCTCGGGGATGATCTTTTGCGGCCCGGAGTGGCCGGCGGCGGTGCGGGGCAAGTTCCTGATCGCGCGGTTTGGCAATTTCCTCCTCGAGCAGGATCTCGGGTTCGACATCCTGGCGGTCGATTTGAAGCGCAACGCCGCCGGCGTCTACGAGGCCCGGATGGAGACGTTTCTGGCGCCGCTCGCGCGCCCGATCGATCTGCTGCAGGTCGGCAGGAAGCTCTACATTCTGGAGTACGCCCGCGCGACCAACAAGACCTCCGGCCGGCCAATGAGCTCGGGGCGGATCCTGGAACTGAGCTGGTGAGGTGGCGCTCGCGCGGAGCACGGCCCCGACCTTGGCAGCGGTGGGGTGACGGCGCGGGAAATTTGGCGGATGGGAGTTCCCCAACTGTAGCGGCGGTATATGACCGCCGACCACGTCTGACCGGTCGGTGAAGCAATTCCACGGCGGTCATAGACCGCCGCTACAATTCCACGCCGAGCGATGAAATCCGTGGTGCCAACGGCCTGATCCTCGTTCAAGATCGG
>JBIJCX010000437.1:0-6291 GCA_044344465.1 Opitutaceae bacterium | reverse complement strand
GGAGGCGGAATAGGAGGTCAACTCCGACGCGCGCGTACCGCCGCCGGTCATCCGCACGCCATCCACTTGGAGCGCGCCATATTTTGCCGCCATGCCCCGCATCATCGGGTTGGCCGGTTCGCCATCGGTGTATCTCATCTGGATCCCCGGCAAATACTGCAGCACTTCACCAATATTGCCCTCCGTCATGATGCTGAACGTATCGGATGCCACGACGTTCTTGATGTTCATTGAATTGCGCTGCTCCATGATCGCCTTGGCCGTCCCTTCTCTTTCGCCCGACACCGTAAACTGACCCAGCCGGATGACCTCTTCTGCACCGGGCTGGACCGCGCTCTGCAGATCGAAATCCCGCGACGCCGTGGATCCCTCGGTCACCGTCACGCTCGCCGTCACGGGCTGAAACCCGATGTGGCTTACCGTAACGTTGACCGGTCCGGCCGGGACATTGGCAATGCGAAAGCGGCCGTCGGCTCCCGTGACCTCGAGGATGCTGGTGCCGTGAATGCGAACTTCCGCAAAGTGGATGTATTCGCCGGTCGATGGATTGAACACGCGGCCTTCGATCGCACCGTTGGGCAGCCGGGCCGATGGGCCGCCAACCGACTCGGCGGCATGCGCCGGTTCAAGGGCAAGGGCGATCCAGCCGAACAGGAGGGCGATGGGTAATTTTGCTTTCATCGGTTATTGGCTCTCTTCGAAGGTTACTAGGGCTTGCTTAGGGCCAGTCGCGCGTTGACGTGCGCCCCGCGCCCTGGCGTTGAGGTCGGTGACTCTGTTGGTGCCGAGAAAGAGAACTCCGTTTTCGGATCCGCATGTCAAGTGCCACTTGGAATCCGTGCCTTGGGAAAACGGGCACACCGCCGGCCGCTTCGCGCGGAGCGCGAGGACCTTCAGCAGGCTCGGCCAATTGATCCGCCACGAACACACTCCTTGATCTCCCGCCTTTTCACCAATGAGCCGGCAAAACGCAGGCGATCCGCATCCTGCATCCTGATGAGGTCGGATTCTGTCATCGCAGAAATTGGGAGCAATGTGCGTTTGCCGTCGCGAAACGGCGATGCCGCGGCTTTACCCGTCCTTAACAATTCCCCTTTTGCGCGAACACGATCCCTGAACATAGTCCGCCCATAATCCACGAAACTCACCCCGCGCCGGCGGCCTCCCGACTGCACTGGAGCCGGAAGCCCCCGGCGCGCCGGTGAAAAAATCCACTCCCTTGAGACCCGGCTGTTTTCTCTTCCGACGACTCCCCGCCGCGCTGCTGCTCCTGCTGGCGACCGCCCGGCTCGTCCTGGCGGCCGTGCCGTTGCCGATGGACGGGCTGGAATTCACGCCGAAGGAGATCGCCCAGGGCTATCGCGACGGCGTGCTCCTGGCCAAGCCGCGACCGGCCCACCGCTACTCCGCCGACCACGCCGAGGCCGCCGAGGGGCGGCGCCTGCAGCGGAAGTTTTCCCGCCTCGGCGATACGCGCGTCCTCGAGCCGGCCGCGGGCGAGACCACGGAGGATGCCATCGCCCGGCTCAAAGCGACCGGTCGCTACGAGTTCGTCGAGCCGGATCGCATCATCCACGCCCGCATCATCCCGAACGATCCCTCGCTGACCGAGCAGTGGCCCTTGAGCAACACGGGCCAGAACAGCGGCACCGCCGGCGCCGACATCGGCGCCTTCGCGGCGTGGGACATCCTGACCGAGGCGCCCAGTGTCATTGTCGCCGTCATCGATTCTGGCCTGAGGATGACGCACTCGGATCTGGCCGCAAACCTCTGGACCAACCCGAACCCATCCACGACGGGATATACGAACGATCTCCACGGGATCAACGCCGCGGTCTCGAAGACGAACGTGAACAGCGGCAACCCGACCGATTCCAACGGTCACGGCACGCACGTCGCGGGGACAATCGGCGCCGTCGGCAACAATGGCGTCGGCGTCAGCGGCGTCGCGTGGAAGGTGCAGCTCATGCCGTTGCGCTTTCTATCCGCCGATGGATCAGGCACGACCTCGGCCAATATTGCCTGCATCGACTACGCCATCGCGCGCGGCGCCTCGATCATCAATGCGAGCTACGGATCGCGCATCTACTCGGCCGCGGAATTCGCCGCGATCGCCAGCGCCCGGACCGCCGGGATCATCTTCGTCGCCGCCGCCGGCAACGACGGCGTGAGCTCCGATGCGAGCAGCGATTACCCGGCCGCCTACGCGCTCGACAATATCGTGACCGTTGCCGCCACCGATCGCACCGACGCCCTTGCCAGTTTTTCCAACTATGGCGCGGGCAGCGTCGATCTCGCGGCGCCGGGCGAGGCGATCCACTCCACGTATCACACGTCGGACGCGGCGTACCGGACCCTCAGCGGCACCTCGATGGCCGCCCCGCACGTCGCAGGCGCCCTCGCCTTGTTGAAGGCCAGATTCCCGACCGACACCTACCGCCAGCTCATCAATCGCCTCCTGCGCGGGACGACCCGACTCGCGACCCTCAGCGGCAAGGTGCAGAGCGGCGGGCGGCTGAACGTGGCCAACGCCCTCGCCGCCGCGAGCAGCGCCCCGTTCAATGATGATTTCGCGCGCCGCGCGATCGTTACGGGGTCAAGCGTCCGGGTCCGTTCATCGAACGCGGGCGCCAGCAGTGAGCTCGGTGAACCGGCGCACGCCGGCACGGTCGGCGGTGCCACGCTCTGGTGGAGCTGGACCGCCCCGTCGAGCGACACCGTCACCTTCGACACCACCGGAAGCGGCTACTCGGCCAACGTCGCCGTCTACACCGGCACCGCGCTCGCCTCGCTCCAGCCGGTCGCGGCCGCCACCACCCGCACCGAGTTTCCGGCGGTCGGCGGCACGACTTACCATGTCGCCGTGAGCGGCATCGCGGGCG
This sequence comes from Opitutaceae bacterium, assembly GCA_044344465.1. Classification (GTDB taxonomy): domain Bacteria; phylum Verrucomicrobiota; class Verrucomicrobiia; order Opitutales; family Opitutaceae; genus ER46. Next base: position 3,409 of record JBIJCX010000437.1, on the reverse strand, counting down.
CATCCGGGCTCACGCTTTTGAAGATCGGCGTCGTCCCGCCCAATGACACATTTGCGCGCGCCCAGGGCTTGCAGGGCTCCAGCGTGCGGGTCGATGCCACCAACGTGAACGCCACGCGCGAAAGCGGCGAACCGACGATTGCCGGGGTCACCGGCGGACACTCGCTCTGGTATCGCTGGACGGCGCCCGGCACCGCCCGCTTCATGCTCGCCGCTTTCAGCACGCAGACGAACACCCTGGCGGCCGTCTACACCGGCACCGCCCTCAACGGTCTGGCGCTCGTCGCTTCGAACAACAACTCATCGAACCAGAATTCCGACGCCCTCGTGGGCTTCAACGCGACCGCCGGAACGAGCTACTACTTCCAGATCGACAACGCCGACACGACGGGCGGCGAGCTGACGATCACGCTCACGGATGCGCTCTGGCAGTACCCGACGACCGACGAGGTCACCTCTTCGCCGGCGGTCGGCGCCGACGGATCCGTGTATGTCGGCTCGGCCGACGGCTACCTCTATGCCCTCTCCAGCGAGGGCACGCTCCGCTGGCGCGGCGCCACCAGCGGCGCCATCGATCTCGCGTCACCGGCGGTGGGTGGCGATGGCACGGTCTATGTGGGATCGACCGACGGTTTTCTCTATGCGTTCAACGGCACGACCGGCGCGCGGCGCTGGCGTTTCGCCCCCGGCTCTGAGATCGCGTCCGCCCCCGCGATTGCCGACGATGGCACGGTTTATTTCCGCGACGACCGGGCGCTCCACGCACTGACGGGCACTGCGACCAGTGCCACGCGCAAATGGAGCTTTTCACTGAGCGGTGCCACCTACAGCTCGCCGGCCATCGGCAGCGACGGCACCGTCTACGTGGGGGCAACGGCCGGCGCGTTCTACGCCGTCGCGGCGGATGGCACCCAGAAATGGAAATTCACCGCGGACGATGACATCTATGCGTCACCGGCCATCGCGGGCGACGGCACGATCTATTTCGCGACACTGTCCGGCTCGGTCTACGCGCTGACCGCCGCCGGCGCCCAGAAATGGCGTTGGCGGATCGCGTCCGCGACGAACGGCATCACGTCGTCGCCGGCGATCGGCCAGGACGGCTCGGTGTACTTCGCCGCGTACGACAAGAAACTCTACGCGTTGCGGAGCGATGGCACGGAACGGTGGTCGTTCACTGCCGGAGACGAGGTCAGGGCTTCTTCGCCCGCGATCGCGGCCGACGGCACGGTGTATTTTGGCGCCTATGACGGCCGGGTCTACGCGGTGAAGAACGACGGCACGCTCGTCCGCCACTTTGCGACCGCGGCCCGGGTTCGGTCTTCGCCGCTGCTGGCGAACGGCCGCCTCTACTTCGGCAGCGTGGACGCAAAACTCTACGCCTTCGACATAGGCCAGGGTGCGGCCGTTTCACCGTGGCCGATGTATCGCCAGAACAAGTCGCGCACGGGGCGCGCCGAGGCTGGCCCCATTTCGATCGCGCTGCAGCCCTCCTCGCAAGTCGCGCTCCTCGGCTCAACGCTGGCGCTGCGGGTGACAGCGACGGGCGACCCGGCCGCCATCTACCAATGGTACAAGGACGGCGTTCCGATTGCGGGTGCGACGAGCGCGACCTACTCGGTTCCGAGCGTCACGGCGGCGACGGCCGGCCGTTACACTGTCGTCGTCACCGGCGCGTTCGGCAGTGTCACGAGCACCGCGGCGATTATCACGATCGAGGCGACCAATGTCGGCCGGCTGGTCAATCTCTCCGTCCGCGCCCCGGCGGGCACCGCGGACCAGACGTTGATCGTGGGGTTTGCCGTCGATGGGGCGAACACCTTGCTGATCCGCGGCATCGGCCCGGCGCTGAGCGACTATGGCGTCACCGGCGTACTCGGCGATCCACAGGTTGTCCTTTATTCCTCCAGCGGCATCGCCCTGCAGCGAAACGACAATTGGAATGGCGACACGACGCTCTCGACCGCATTCAAGTCCGTCGGCGCTTTTGCGCTTAATGGGGCCAGCAAGGACGCCGCCCTGTTGCGCGACGTCGTGGCGGATTCCTACACGGCGCAGATTACGAGCTCGGCCGGCGGCACGGGTGCGGCCCTGGCGGAGATCTATGACACGAATCCGGCGGCCGGCGGCCGGCTGGTGAATCTCTCCGCCCGCGCCCAGGTCACCGAGTTCGCGGATCCGCTGATCGCAGGCTTCGTCATCTCCGGCAACGTCGCCAAGCAGGTGCTCATTCGCGCCACCGGCCCCGCGCTCGCCGCGTTTGGGGTCACCGGGACGTTGAACGATCCGAAGCTGGAGCTTTTTCGGGAGAACACGCTCATCCAGAGCAACGACAACTGGGGTGGTGGCGCCACGCTGACGGCGGCCTTTGCGCGGGTGGGCGCGTTTGCGATCGGCAATCCCGCCAGCTCCGATGCCGTGATTCTCGCGACCCTGCCCCCCGGCGTCTACACCGCGCAAGTGAGCGCCGGCAACAGCCTCGGCGGCGTGGCGCTCATCGAAGTGTACGACGTGCGGTGAAGCATCGAGTCGTCCCGATTCGGATCCATTTGACGGATCGCCCCCGCCCCCAATGCTCCGGCCCGACCCAGCCGCCTGATGCCCAACCTCGATCATCTCTTTGCGCAGAACAAAGCCTGGGCGGAAAAAATCCGCACGCGTAACCCTGATTTTTTCTCCAAACTCTCGCGCCAGCAGTCGCCCGGCTATCTGTGGATCGGCTGCGCCGACAGCCGCGTGCCAGCCAATGAAATCGTCGATCTCCTGCCCGGCGAGCTGTTCGTGCACCGCAATATCGCGAATGTCGTGGTCCACACGGATCTGAATTGCCTGTCGGTGATGCAGTTCGCCGTCGAGGTGCTGAAGATCCGGCACATCATCGTCTGCGGGCACTATGGGTGCAGCGGCGTGAACGCCGCTCTCCATCGCGACCGCATCGGTCTAGCCGACAACTGGCTCCAGCACGTGCAGGACGTCCGGCACAAACACGAGCGGAAGCTCGAGTGCCTCGCCGCCACAGGTTCCGACCGCTGCGACCGGCTGTGCGAGCTCAACGTCGTCGAACAGGCGCATAACGTCTGCCGCACGACCATCGTCCGCGACGCGTGGTCCCGCGGCCAGGAACTCGCCGTGCACGGGTGGATCTACGGGCTCCAGAACGGGCTGCTGCGCGACCTCAACTGCACCGCGACGAATGTCGAAACGGCCAAGAGCAACTACGAGGCCGCGCTCGCGGCGCTGTGACAGCGGATCCGCGCGAACGCTACGGCCGAAGCCGGATCCATGCAGTCCGAGTCGAATCTCGCTCTGAAAATTGTAAACTCCTTGGTGACCGATGCAGGAGCCTGCTGGCAGGCGATTTGAGGTTCCTCGCTGTTTTCAGTGGGTAACTGCCGGTGACAGAGAGCCCC
>JBIJCX010000009.1:0-63780 GCA_044344465.1 Opitutaceae bacterium | reverse complement strand
CTGCCAGAGGAGCGCTATCGCGATGATCGCCGCCGCGGGGCCTGCCCTGAGCCTGTCGAACGGGACGCGGCGGCCCACCGGCGGAAGGGTGCGGGTCTCCCGACCCGTGATCTCATCCTCCACCGGTCGGGAGACCCGCGCCACGTCAGCCTGATGCGCCACCACTCCCGCGCGATGCGACCAGAGTTTCACCAGGCGGCGGAGCACCTCGGGCGCGAGCACGCCATCGGGCACGCGCGTCCACTGCACCTTGCGAAAACGATCCGGCACCAGCGCCTCGGGCTCGCGCGTCTCGTCGATCACGATTGGCAGGATGAACGCGACTCCGGAGGCGATGCCCATGGCGCGCTCGGCCGCGAGTTCCCACTCGATGCGAAAATAGCCCTCCTCCCGCGCCTGGGTGTTCGCCGAGATCAGGGGCAGAAACAGGACGCACTCCTTGATTTGCCGGCGGATTTTCTGGTCCCATTCATCGCCGTGCTCGAGCCCGCCCTCCTGGTCGAACCAGACCTCCACTCCGGCGGCCCGCAGTGATTCGCAGATGTTACGCGCCGCGTCGGCATCCTGCGAGGCGTAGGAAAGGAAGATCGCTTTGCCCGAATCGCTCATATCCCGAAATCGAGCGTTTAGCGTTGGGCGACGCGCAGGGGTGGATGCGCCGCCCGCCACTGTTGCGCGCGTTCGTGCGCCCGGGTCAGCCCGGTCGTCGCCAGCAGGTGGACGAACCGCGCGTCCTTCCGCACGGGATCCAAGAACGGATAAAAATAGAGATAGCTGAGGCTGTTCGAATGCAGGGCGGCCGGATCCAGCAGCGCAACGCACTCCTCATGGCGCCCCAGTGCGGCCAGGGCAAGCGCCCGACCCAGCCCGGCGGGCGGCAACTTCGCCAGCGCGGCTTCGGCCTCGGCGCGCCGACCCGCCTGCGCCAGCGCCACGACCGCAAAGAAGCCACCGTCGGCTCTTTCGTCACGCGCTAATCGGACGGCTTCGTCATCCCGCCGCATCGCGGTGAGCACGGCCAGTTTCCAACCATGAGCCTGCCGCGAATCGGGCATGAGGGCCAAGGCCTGATCCGCTTGCGCCAGCGCTTCGCCCAAACGGCCCGCCTCCAGCAACGCGCCGCTGTAGTTGTCGATAATACGCGAGGTCAACGGATCGAGTTCGACCGCCCGCCGCAGAGCGTCGAGCGCCTCATCCAGCCGGCCATCCCGCTGCAAGGCGCGGCCCAGCCAGAGGTACGCGCTGGCGTAGCTCGGGTTCAAGGCAATGGCGATGCGCAGTTCGCGTTCGCTCGCGGCAAAGTCCCATCCCGCCGCATACGCCGCGCCGCGCGAGGCGTGGGCCTCCGCCGAATCGGGGTCCAGCCGGAGCGCGGTTACCGCGAGCTCGACCAGGCGCGCCAGCTCGGCCGACGAACGCTCGCCCCACCGGCCCAGCCCGGGGCGGGGTTGCGCCAACTGCACATCCACGAGCCCCGAGTGCGCGCGCCCGAACGTGGGATCCACCTCGATCGCCGCTTTGAAATATTGCTCCGCCCGATCCAGCGCCTCCGGGGTGCGCAGGCTCCAGGCCTCGCGGCCCAGCAGATAACGGCGATAGGCCTCGGGGTTCGCGACGGCCGCCGGACCGGAGAAGGCGACCCCCAGCTTGAGCTGCAGGTTCTTCGCGATCACGGCCGCGATGTCATCCTGCACCGCAAAGATGTCTTTGATTTCGCGGTCGTAGTTGTCTGACGTCCAAACGGCAAACCCATCGCGCGCGTTGAAGAGCCGCGCCCGGATTCGCACGCGATTGCCATCCTTCTGCACACTCCCATCGAGCAGATAGACCACGTTGAGCTGGCGTGCAATTTCGGCCGGCGCCACCTTGCGGCCCTTGAAGTAGAACGTCGACGCGCTCGCCGGCACGCGCAGGCCTGGAATCTTGCCGAGGACATTGCAGAGCTCCTCGCTGATGCCGTCGGAGAAATATTCGTTGTCCTTGTCGGCGCTCAGGTTCGCAAACGCGAGCACGGCGATGGACTTGGCTGACGCCTCCGGCCTGGTGCCAATCCCCGCCGCGGGCGGTGCACTTGGGCGGGCCGCTGATTCGGCTCCCGCGGCCGCATCGGATATCCGCATCCAGCCGAATGCCCCCAAGAGAATAATGGCGGCGGCGGCGCCCACCAGCCAGCCCGGCCGCGCTCGGAGCACCCGGCCGAATGCGGACACCCTTGAAGGCTCGACGCTCACCGGACCCGGCAACCCGGGTGGAGCAGTCTCGTCGGACTTGAGCGGAAACGGTCGTCCGGTCAGCATCTCCGCGCCATCCAGCAAGTGCCGCACGAGGAGCACGAATGCCTCGGTCACCTCGCCCTCCGGCAGCCGGGTCCACTGCACCATCATGAACGAGTCCGGCACGATGGCTTCCCAGTCCTTGGTTCCATCCACACATACTGGCACGATGAAGGGCGTGCCCCGCGCCATCAGGTGGCTGCGATCTTCCGCCAGTTTCCATTCGAGCCGGAAATAGCCTTCGCGCCGTGCCTGCGTGTTCGCGGAAATCACCGGGATGAACAGCGCGCACCCCCGGACTTGCCGGCGGATCTTCTGGTCCCACGCGTCACCGCCGACGAGCTCCTTTTGATCAAACCACACTGCCACGCCTGCGGCGCGCAACGCGTCGCAAATCTTCTTGGCCGCTGCGGCGTCTTGCGACGCATAGCTCAAGAACACTGCCTTGATTGTGGGTTCAGGCATTCGCCGGAGGGGGAAATTGGTCGTTCGCACCGGAGTGCGAACGACGCACCCAGATTGCTAAGCAGCGCCGGCCCGCAGGCGAGTTCAATGTGCTGCACCCGATCCTCACCGCAGCCAGTGCGGCAGCACCAGCGTGATCCACGGCACGTAGGTGATGAGCAGGACGCCGATGAATCGCACCCCGAGCACGGGCAGCACGGCGCGCGTTACCTCGGCCACCGGCTTGTTCAGCCGGTAGGAAGCCAGCAGGAGGTTCAACCCGACCGGCGGGCACAGGAAGCCGAGCTCCATGTTCGCCAGAAATATAATGCCGAGATGCAGCGGGTCGATTCCCAGCCGCGCCCCAATCGGGATGAGCAGCGGGACGACGACCACGATGGCCGCGTAGATCTCGACCAGGCTCCCGACAAAAAGGAGCGCGATGTTCAGGCCGAGCAGGAACACCCAGCGGGATTGCACGTGGACCGATGCCCACTCGGCCAGCCGGTCCGGGATCTGGGCGTCGACCATGAAATTCGTCAGCCCCAGCGCCACGCCCAGGATGAGCAGGATCCCGCCCACCAGCACGCCCGCCTCCGTCATCACTCGCGGACAGTCCCGAAAGATCCTGAGATCGCGTTGAATCACGGCTGCGACGATGAAGGCATAGAACGCGGTCACCGCCGCCGCCTCGACCGGCGTGGCCCAGCCGCCGAAGAGCGCGACGATCGACACGACCGGCAGCATCAGCTCCCATTTCGCCGCCCACAGGGCGCGACCGGCCTCGCCGAGTTTGAAGGGCTGCCCGCCGTCCTTCGCCTTGCGCCCGGCCCACACGCCCCACGCCGCGGTCATCCCGATCAGAAGCAGCGCCGGCACGAACCCGGCGATGAACATTTCCTTGATGTCCACCTTGGCGAGAATGGCGTAGAGGATCACCGGCAGACAGGGCGGCAGCAGGATGCCAAGCGAGCCCGCGCCGGTCACGAGCCCGAGGGCGTCGCGCTCGGAAAAATGCGCCGCGATCAGCACCGGCATGAGCAGCGCGCCCAGCGCGAGAATCGTCACGCCCGAGCCGCCGGTAAACGACGTGAAGAAGGCGCAGATCAACGCGGTGGCGATCGCTGGTCCGCCCCGGAACCACCCGACGAGGGCCTGAAACACGCGGACAAGACGCTGCGAGGCGCCGCCCTCCGCCATGAAGTAGCCGGCCAGCGTGAAGAGCGGAATCGAGGGGAGCGCCGGGTTCGTCACGAGTCCGTAATGTTCGACCGAGACCGCCGTGATCGGGACGTCGCGGCCCCAGAAGAGGATCATCGCGGCGCCGCCCAGCGCCACGAAGATCGGGGCACCGAGGGCGGTGGCCGCGAACAAGGCCGCCATCGCGGGCAGGGTCAGGCTGGAAACCGCCACCGGAGGAAAAACCGCACCGACAATGAACGCCGCGGCTAGGGCGAGGGTGAAGAAGCGGCGCGACCAAGTCGCGGCCACCCGCCAGATCAGGCGCAGGCAGATGAGGCCGAAGCCGACGGGCATCACCAGTTGCACGAGCCAGAGCGGAATGCCGTAGGCGAGAGCCCCGCCGGCCTCGCGCTCCTGCAGTACGAACTGCAGGCTCGCGACACACAGAAACGCGGTGACCGCCGCGGCCATGCCGGTGCTGAACACGAGCGCGAAGCCCTTCCAGCGCCCGCGCAGCAAGGCGGGGGCCGTGGCCAGCGCGAGCAACCGGCCGTCGCGCGCGGCGACCACGCCGCCGATCATGCCGACCAGCAGGGTGAGGTGGCGCAGAAAATCGGGGGCACTGGGAATCCCGGTGGAGAATTTCCGCAGCACGATCTCCATGAGCGGCAGTGCGACCATGATGGCGAGCAGCAGCGCGAGCGTGTGGTCCTCGCCGAAGTGCCACCAGCGGCGCGGTGCCGCCTCGCCCGTGGGCAAACCGGCGAAGGCGGCCGCGTTGTTGCCCTCAGGAGTCATGCGCGCTGGGTCGGATCGGGGTGGCCGTTGAGTCCGGGGGTCGTCAACCGGGGCAACGCAGGGTTCAAGGGCATATGGTGGCTCAGGGTTTACCGCCGCCGGGCGCGGCGCGACACTCGGCGAGCGCCGCCTGCACCTGGTCGAATATCTCCGCGGGCACGATCGGTCCGCGAATCATCGGGTAGGATTTCGCCGCGAGCGCCTGCCAGGCGGTCAGGATCGGCGGCGTGACCGACTGGACCACGAGGCCGTTTTTTTTCATTGCGACGATCGCATCATCGTCCTCCGCGCGGGACTGCGCCCGGATCTTGTCCGCGGCGCCGGTGGCGATGGCCTGAAGTTGGGCGCGCAGCGGTGGCGCGATTTTTTCCCAGACGTCGCGCCGCACGATGGCCGCACCGACAATGGGCACCCAGTTAAGATCGAGCATGAATTTTGCCTGCCGGTTGAACTGAAGGGCGTTGGCGAGAAACGGCGGCACGGGCACCACGTTGATCATGCCCGTGGTCAGGCCGGGGAGAATCTGCTCGGTCTCGAGGCTGACGGGCTGATAGCCGAGTTCGCGCATGATTTCCATCTGCCGCGGCACGCCCGCCAGCACGAACAGCTTCATCTTCTTGTAATCGTCCGGATGGGCGCCCGGCTCCTTCGAAAAATAACGCACCCAGCCCGCGTCGCCCCAGAACAGCACCTCGAAACCCTTGGCCCGGAGGCGTTCCTCGAGTTCGGGCCGGACTTTTTCCCGCACGTAGTCGACCTCGCGCCAGTCCCGAAACATCATCGGCATCAACTGCAGGCTCGAAACCGAGCGATCGATTTCCGAGAGCCCGACGGCCGTCAGCACGGCCGCGTTGATCTGCCGGGCCCGCATTTTTTTCACCAGCAGCGGTTCGCCATCGGCCATGCCGGCGTAGATGGTCAGCTTCACGGCCGGTCCCGACGCCTTTTGCCAGGCTCCGCGCATCTCCATCAGACTTTTGTGACCGGAGGTGCCGACGGGCAGCATCGTGGCGAGTTTGATTTCGACCGTCTCCGCCGCAAAGACGGCGTGCGTGCCGCCGAGGGCGAGGGCCAGGGCGAGTCCGGCGGGCAGGAATCTACGTTTCATGGCGATACTTTCGGAGCGGGAAGAGTGGCATCGGGCAGGATCAGCTCGTCGGTGCGCGAAAGCAACCAGCGCGCGCGGCGCTGCATGACAAGGTTGGCCAGCCGCCACTCCGGATGCGCATCGGGATCGAGGGCGATGGCCCGCTTGAGCAGCGCCTGAAACTCCGCGCGATCCTGCTTCGGCACGGCCACCGCCTCGGCGAGGCTGACCAGCGGCCCGGCCTGCCCCCCGCCGCCCAGCTCCATGGCGCGATCGAAATGCCGGCGCGCCCGCGCCGCGGGATCCCCGGCCCCCCCCTGGCGCGCCATCTCGTAAACGATGAGGAACGCGTGAATCGCCCCGGCCTCGAAGCGCTCGTCAAGTTCGAGCGCGCGATCGATCAGGGCTTCGACTCTCACCTGATCGGCGATCAGATCGGCGTTGTCCTTGGACAGCGTGATGGCCGCCCCCCACGCGGCGGCGGTCCAGAAAAGCAGGGGCACATCACCGACCACCGCGGCGCGCACCGCGACCTTGGGATCGGAGCGGAGTTGCCGCGAGAAACCGTCGTGCGTCGCCTCCAGCCCGCGCAGCCCGTGGTCGCGCGCGCGCAGATACAGCCGCCGCGCCCGATTGCGCAGCTGGTCGGCACCGGCGTAGTCCTGATCCGCCATCACGTCGGCGTCCTGCTCCAGAAACGCGAAGGCGTACTGGGTAAACCCGCTCGCGGCCGCCAGACGCAGCCCGCGGTGCCCGGGCATTTCGGCCAGCAGGCTCTCGATCAGCTTCAGGCTGAACGGGGCCGCGGATCGGATCAGTTCGGGATCGTCGTCCGTCGCGAAGCCCGCCCCGCTTCCCGCCAGCGCGTTGCCGAGCTGGTTGACCGCGGACTGCTTGAGCGTGGCACAGCCGGGCCCGGCGAGCAACGCGAGCGCAAGGAGGGCGGCGGTTGAGCTGGCTTTCACGATGAGGTAACGGCGGTTGAAATGATGCGGCGGCAGACGCGAAAGTAACCGGGCGGATGCTGTGGAAAAATTTTGGTCGCGCCAGCCGTAAACCCACGCCGGCCGGTCCGGTCCGAACGTAATTCTGTTTTGCCCCTTTGGGAGAAAATAAGCGCGCCCGGACATGATTTTTCCCGCGGCTTCGCCGTTGACAGCGTTCGCCTCGCCGCGGACACATTTTGCCCATGGCCGAAAGTGACGAACTCCCCGTCTTCCATGTCGTCGGCTTCACGGGGCACCGGCAGCTCGCCGATCTGGGCGGAGTCGAGCGGGCGGTCCGGGAGGTGCTCACCCAGCTTCGATCCGAGGCCGGCGTGGAATGGATCACGTTGTCATCGGTCGCCGCCGGCGGTGACATGGTGTTCGCACGGGCGGCGATCAAGCTGGGGCTGGGCTGGGAGGCCGTGTTGCCGCTGCCCCCTGCGGAATTCCGCCGCGACTTCGCCGCCGAGGGCTGGCGCGAGGTGGAAAGCCTGCTGGCCGAAGCCGAGCAGGTGCGGGTGATCGGCGAGCGCCCGGCCCGCGAGGACGCCTACCTCGATTGCGGCATGGAGACGGTAAACCACTGCGACGTGCTGCTCGCGGTCTGGGATGGCGAACCCTCCCGGGGGCGCGGCGGTACGGCGGAAGTGGTGAACTACGCGCGTGAGCTGGGCCGGCCACTCATCATCATCGACGCGCGCACCCTCGTGACTCAGCGCGAGAATTTTTCGCGCCTGAAGATTGGCGACGAGCATCTGGCGCGTTTGAACCGGCTGCCCTCGGTGGCGCCGGGCGCCGTCGGCGGCGAGGCGGACTCGGCCCGGCGCACGGTGCTCGCGTTTCACCGCAAGGCCGACCACGCCGCCACCCACAAGACACCGCATTTCCGGCGGCTGACGACCGCCATCCTCGGCTTGCTCGTGGGCGCGACCGGACTCGCCTCGGTGGAGCTGGCGTTCAATCTCCAGGCGGCGGCGCTGCCTTGGGCCGGTCTGTTGTGTCTGCTGGGTGCGATCGGCGTGGGTTTCCTGATCCGGCACCAGCGCGACCAGCACGACTGGGTGCGCTGCCGGCTCGCCGCCGAAATCACGCGCAGCGCGCTGGCCACCTGGGGGCTGCACCGCGCGCTGCGCCTGTTCGAGGACTTCGACTGGGCGGGTCTCGAGCCCTTGCGGCGGTCCCTCGATATCTTGCAGCGGCGGGAGGCGCGCGCCCGCCCGGTGGCCTTCGAGGAGTTCAAGCAGCGGTACCTCGCGGAGCGCGTCGATGCCCAGCTCGCGTATTTCACCCGACGGCAGGCCGAGGCGGTGCCCTTGCTGGCACGGCTGCGGGCCGGTTTCTTCACGAGTGCCGCGCTCGCGATCTTCTGCACCGGAGCCAGCGCGATGCATGCCGTGATTCCGGGGCTGGCGGCACCGCACTGGGTGCCGCCGTGGATCTACGGTTTCGGTCCGGTCGTGCTCCCGGTGCTGGCGGCCGGTTTTCTTGCCCTGGTCTGGATCAACAACCTTCACCGGCAGGTGGCGCGTTACCAGGAGATGCTGGTGCGATTACAGTCCGCCCGCCGCGAGGCGGGTTTCGTGCAGACCTGGGGAGCGATGGAACGGGTCGTCGCCAAGGTCGAGCGGGCGCTGTTGAAGGAAGTGTTCGAGTGGCACTCGGTCACGAGCTTCATCCGCACGCGTTAGCCAGGAAATTGCAGGGGAACGCGACGCCCTCGTCCCGCGAAGACCACTGGAAAACGCCCACCACTTAACGTTTAACGCCCACCACTTAACGTTTAACGCCCAACGCTCAACGGGCCGAGCCACGGCTGCGGTTCCGAAACGTGGACGTTGATCGTTGAGTGTTAAGCGTTGAGCGTTCCGCCCACCCGCCTCGATGTCGCCCCCCACCGTCGAATCCCCCGTCTCCGCCGTCGCCCCCTTCGACGACGACGCGTGGGAGGACTTGCTCAACTACATTGAGGAAAAGCGCGTCATTCCGATCGTGGGTCCGGAGCTCGCGGTCGTGCAGACCGACGCCGGCCCGGAAAATCTCTACGCGTGGCTGGCGCGCTCGCTCGCGGCGCGCCTGGGCATGGCCGCGACGGGCCGGAACGGGTCGCTCACGCTCAACGATGTAATCGTGGGCCACCTCGCGAACCGCGGCCGGCGCGAGAATCTCTACACGCGCATCCGCACCATCATGCGCGAGGCGACGTTTGCCCCTTCGCCCGCCCTGCTAAAGCTCGCCGAGATCACGGATTTCGACCTCTACGTCAGCACCACGTTCGATTCGCTGCTGGAGGACGCGATCAACCGCGTGCGTTTCAGTGGTGCGAAAAACACCGACGTCGCCGCCTACACGCCCAGCGAACTCGTGGATCTGCCCTCGGTGCGCTCCGCCCTGCCACGGCCGCTGGTCTATCACCTGCTGGGCCGGCTCTCCGCTTCGCCGACCTATGTAATTTCCGACGAGGATGTGCTGGAGTTTGTCTGCGCGCTGCAAACCGCGCACTACATGCCGGAGCGGCTCTTCGCGGAACTCGAGCGCAACCATCTCCTGCTGCTCGGCGGCGGTTTTTCCGACTGGCTGACGCGCCTCTTCCTGCGGCTCGCCAAACGCCGGCGCTCTCCGATCCCCGCGACTCCGGCGAGACCCTCGCCGACTCCCACGCCTTCCAGGAACCCGGCCTGGTGTTTTTCCTGCAACAGGTGAGCAGCCGCACGCGGTTGTTCAGCGGCGGCGCCGCGACCTTTGTGGATGAACTCCACCGCCGCTGGATGGCGCGACGCGATCCTGTGGTCACGACCGGTTTTGGCAGAGCAAGCGCGGGCGCGCCGGAACGTTTCCTGCCTCCCAGCCGTGAGATGGCGGACCACGCCGTGTTCATCAGCTACGCGCGCGAGGATTTGGCGGCCGTGCAGCGGTTGAAAGCAGGACTGGATGCGGCCGGCATCTTCGCGTGGTTCGATCTGGAACGGCTGGAGAGCGGCGACGATTTTGCCCGCAAGATCCGCAGCAACGTCGCCCGGTGCGGCTACTTCATCCCCGTCATTTCCGCCAACACGCAGCGGCGCGTCGAAGGTTGGTTCCGCCGCGAGTGGAACTGGGCCGTGGACCGCACCGAAGGCATGCTGGCCGGCGCGCGTTTCATCTTGCCCGTGTGCATCGACGACCTGCCGGAAAAAGGCGCGCACGTGCCCGAGCAGTTCTTGAAAATGCACTGGACGCGGCTGCCGGGCGGCGTGGTGACGACGGAGGTGGCGGCGAGGCTCAATGAACTGGTGGGAGGACGAAGCCCATGAAGTCTCCCCAATCTTGGTCACAGAGAGCACAGAGCTCGGACACACAGAGCACAGAGCTCGGACACAGAGTTCACCGAGAATACTGCCTTTCTCTGTGAACTCTGTGGGCTGCGCTCCGTGTCCTCTGTGACAAAATCCGCCGTAATCAAACCAAAGCTTTGGCCACAAAAATGCGCAAAGAGTCGGAGGGCGATGGCGGCTCTCAAGGCGCCTATGGGCGCGCGGGAATCTCTCGCCGGCAGGACGGATAATTTTTGTGCCTTTTTGCGGCCAAACTCCGATGTCTGAACCCGCTCAATCGTCAGCCGCCGCTATCGACCGCGACAATCCGTGGCCGGGGCTCGCGACGTTCACCGAGGATCAGCGCGCGTATTTCCATGGCCGCGACGAGGAGATCCTCGACCTGACACAGCTCGCCGAGCGGCGGCCGCTCGTCGTCCTCTTCGGCCAGTCCGGTCTCGGCAAATCCTCGATTCTGCAGGCCGGCGTGTTTCCCCGGCTGCGCACGGATGGCTTCTGTCCGATCTACATTCGGCTCGATCACGCGGACGGCGCGCCGTCGCCCACCGAGCAGATCAGGGAAAAGGTCCGGACCGAAACTGCCAAGTGGGGCACGTGGACCAAGCCGGGCGCCGCCAAACCCGGCGAAACGCTCTGGGAATTCTTCCACCACCGCGACGACCGGCTGCTCGACCGCGACGGACTCGGCGTCGTGCCCGTGCTTGTGTTCGATCAGTTCGAGGAGCTGTTCACGCTCGGCGCGGCACGGGGCGAGCGGCGCGAACGCGCGGTGGCGTTCATCCGCGAGCTCGCAGAACTCGTCGAGAACCGACCCTCCGCGCAACTCGTCACCCGCCTGGACCAATCGTCGGAGGAGATGGAGGCGTTCGATTTCGGCCGCACGGACTACCGCGTGATCATTTCGCTCCGGGAGGATTTTCTGCCGGATTTGGAAACGCTGAAGACGATCATGCCGGCGCTGATGCAGAAACGCATGCGGCTCTCCCGCATGACGGGCAAACAGGCGCTGGAAGCAGTGCTCAAACCCGGCGGCACGCTCGTGACCGAGGACGTCGCCCGCGCGATCGTCGAGTTTGTCGCCGGAGCTCGCGGCGGCTCGGCGGAAAGGCTCGCCGAGCTGGATGTTGAACCCGCTCTCCTCGGCGTGATCTGCCGCGAGCTGAACGAGCGCCGGGCAACGCCTCAGGGCCGTGAGATTCTCGCCGGATGGCCGCTGGCTCATTGGCAGCAGCGTCGATGGCATGAGAATCTGGGACGCCGCCACCGGCCGGGAGATGGGCACGTTTTCCTTCAAGACCAACGACCGCAACCCTCGCAACGTCGCGATCAGTCCCGATAGCCGGACCGTCGTCACCACCGGCAGCAACCTGCAGTTTCATCGTCTGCCGGAGGGCACACTCGAACGCTCCATTCCACTGAACTCTTCGCTGGTTTTTCGACAAGTGCTCCCGGCGTTCAGCCCGGACGGAAAGGTGCTTGCAACGATCAACGATGGCATCGGCCCCGGCGGCGGCCTCGACGGCATCGTGCAATTGCGCGATGCCACCACCGGCGAGCCGGGTGCGCGTCTCACTCATGGCGCTCAGCTGAACGCCGAGGGCACCATGTTTTCGGCGGACGGGAAGAAATTCGTGACGGTCGGCGTGGATGGCATCGCCCGCGTCTGGGAGGTGCCCTCCGGCCGGGCATTGCACCCCGCGCTCCAGCATGGCGGCGACATCCTGGCCGGCGCCCGTTTCACGCCCGATGGCCGCCACCTCCTCGTCGTGAGCACCGACGGCGTGGCGCGTGTCTGGGATCTCACCACGAACCGACTGGCGATCGAACCGGTTTCGGCCGGCGATATCGGCAGCGCCGAGTTCCATCCCACGCGGCCCGAATTCATCACCGCCAGTGGCGACGGTCTCGCGCGGCGCTGGCGGTTCGCTCCGGGCGCGGCGGCGCCGAAGGAAATGGCCAGCTTCCCGGACCGCATCGGGCTGCCTCAGCGCGATCCCTCGGGCGCGGCGGCGGCATGGGTCTTTTTCCGGGATCGCATGGCGAAAATCGATCTGCTCACTGGCGCAGAAATCGGACCGGAGCGCCGACACCCATCCGAGCACCGGCTCCGATGTTTTCTCGCGATGGCCGGAAACTCGTGGTCCGCACCGAAACCGACGATCTCGAGTTGTGGAGTCTCGACGCGGAGGGGATCGCCCGCCACGAGCTGGGCCGCGCTGTCACGGCCAGCCTCGTGCGATTCAGTCCCAATTCGCTTACGGTGGCGGCGGTGACCGGACAGGGTTTGAGCGTGTGGGATACGACCAAGGGCGAACGCCTCGTCGGCCCGATCGAAAACCTCCAGTTGCGGTGGGGGCTGGGCTCCTTCGGCGCCCTCGCGGAGATTTTTTCCGCTGACAGCCGCCTGCTCCTGACGTTCGCCCCCACGGGGGTCTCGATCATCGATCTGCAAACCCGCACGGTGGCGCCGCCGTTGGTGGGCCTGGGCAGCAACGACCAGGGCGTGGCGGGAATTTCCATCAGCCCGGATGGTCGTTTCCTCGCTGCCGTGCAGTTTAACACCGCGCAGCTTTGGGATCGCGCCACATCCACCCCGCTGGGCAAGCCGCTTCCGCTCCGCAACATCGCCCGCGGCGCGGTGTTTTCCCGCGACAGCCGGCGGGCTGCTCACGTGGACGCGGCTCGAAGCCCAGGTCTGGGATGTCGCGACGCAGAGGCCGTTGACCGAACCGATCGTGACAAAATCTAACACCTTGCAGGCACTCTTCAGCCCGGATGAGACGCGCATCGCCACCCTCGCGGGGGGGCCGCGCGACTCTGGGACAGCGCGACCGGCTACCTGATCGCCGAGCCGTTCCCCGGCGTCGGCGGCGGCGGCGGCGGCACTGCGCTCAGCTTCACATCCGACGGACACTTTCTCCTGAGCGGAAAAATCGCTTCAGCCCAGACGTCACAAACCCTGCAAGTCTGGCCCCTCCCGCCCGCGACCAACGGCCGGCCGGTGCCCGACTGGCTGCTGCGGCTCGCGACGACGCTGGCTGGAGGCGAGATCGACCGGCACGCGCGCTTCCGCCCGCAAACCTTCGACGCGAAAGTCTTCGACGCTCTCCGCCGCGAACTCGCCGCGTTGCCCGACGATGCGCCGTATGTTGAATGGGGCCGCTGGTTCCTCGCCGACCGCGCGACGCGCTCGATCGCGCCGGGATTCACGATCACGCCGGCGGAGGCGGAGAAGCTCACGAAGGAAATGGGAGCGCCGGCGCCGAGACCGTAACGGTGCCACTGCCGAGTGACGCTACGCTTCGAGTTGCTCGAACGACAGCTTCAGCCCGGCCAACCGTTTCGAACTCACCTTTTCGCCCCCCACGCCGCGAGCGTGCAGCTGATAGGTTCCTTTCGCCAGGATGAACACCTCGATCAGCCGTGAGTCGGGATCGATGATCCAGTACTCGGCGACGCCGAATTGTTCGTAGAGCGCCTTCTTGTCCACGCGGTCGCGCCGCCAGGTGCCTTCGGAAATCACCTCCACCAGCAAGTCCGGCGCGCCGCGGATGCAACTCTCCTGCACGATGGATTCATTCGCGGTCGAGACAAACACGACGTCCGGTTGCACCGCTTTGCTGCCGCTCATCACGACATCGATCGGACTGACGAAAATCTCGCCGACCTTGCGCAGCCTCACGTATTCGTCCATACACTGAACCACGCGGAGAACGATTCGTTGGTGAACAGGTCGGGGGGCAGCAGACATGATGATTTCTCCATCCCACAACTCCGTGGGCAGATTCGACTCGGGAGACTCCGCGGCAAACTCGTCGTAGGTCCACGTGCGCCTGGCCTTGGGTCGCGACAGCGTTGCGGTGCTCATGGCACGAAGGAAGTCCACGGCTCCGGCAAAATCAAATCCTCATTTGCCCGGAACGCTGGGGTGGGACAGCGGAGCCAGCCGGATGGGGTCTCGCGCCAGCTACCAGAATAGGAGGAGACAAACGAAAGAATGAAGGAACCTGTTAAAGATGCCCAGTGGGTACATCACTCCCACCCGAGAAAGGCTGGCAGCCACTCGGAAGCGAACATTGCACAGCATTCCCGCAAGGGTTGCGTGAAGCGTATGGAGCGAGTGCCAAAGCCGCGTGATTGAATCCCGAAATCGGTATCGTCTGGGACTTCCTGCTGACCCCAGGGGGGCCAACACCGCCATGGACACAATAAGTCGCCTTCTTCGAGGGGCGCACGCCACGTGCATGGAGGCCGGACCGGGATCTGAGAGCGGGGCAGAGGCATATGGGGGCATCCTGGAAAGCTGGGAGAGCCGCACCGATCCTTTGTTCAACGACCGGAGCAGGACGACACCGGTTCACCAACGTCCGGGCGCAGGGGCCATGCTTTCCGCGGTCCTTGTGAGCGAAACTCGGAAAGCAGCGAAGGACTCCGCGAGCGAGGGAAACCGAAGCGAACGGGGCAACGGAGGCGGCAGTCTTAGCGGTCTCATAGTAGCGTTTGAAGTCAGGGTAACCAAACGGAGGGAGCCTGAAAGTAGCGAAGGCGACCGTCGGGGAGAGGAGCGTGCCATCGGGCGAGACGTTGGGGAGACACTGCCCCAGTCAAACGTCTCACCACACCCGTGGCATATAGTCTCCGTGAACGAATCTTCTCCTTGAAGAACCGGATGCGTTACTATTGCGCTAGTCCGGGTCCGTGGGGGTGTCGGCAGGCAACTGCCGGCACTACCCGGAAGGCCTCAGGTCTGTTGGCTTTCGCTCGTGATTTTCCCGGCCGCGGGAAAATCACTTCCCGAGCTTTTTCAGCGCCTTGTTGATCCGCTCGAGATCGCACGCCGCGGGATCGTAGTCCGGGCCGAGCCACTCGATCCATTCGCGCCCGAGATCCGTATTGGGCTCCTTGATGCACGCGAGCAGATCGTGGAACGCCTCGACCCCGCCGCAGTCCTCGGGCGGGCCCGCCCGCTCGCCGGCCACGCAGACCGGATAGCGCACGCCCTTCGTCACCGTGCCGACTTTCTCGACCTTGATGTCGATCTGCCAGCCCTCGCCGAAGTGATAACCATAGGAGAACCGCTCCCGATGCTCGAGATCGAGGTCAGCCAGCGTCACGTCACGATCGTCCTCGATCATCAAGTCGTCGCGGCGGAGCGGATTGCCAAAGCGGAGATCATCGAGATTGAACGCATGCGTCTGGTAATCGAACCAGTCGAACGCGACTTGGATGCTGTCGTGCAGGCGCGACAGCCACATCGATTCGCGCACGAGGAGGCGCCGCCAGACCTTGGGCTGGCAGGCGACGACGTTGAGCCCGAGCGAAAAAACGCGTTCGGGTGGCCTCTTGACCTTTGCGCCCTTGCCTTCGTGGAGACCGATCATGGCGGCACGGTGGTGGCGGAGCGTTCAACGCTCAACGTTCAAGTTTACCGCCGCCACCCACCGCTTCGGTCGGGCGATTATCAGAGGGATTTGTCATCTAATGGATGACATCCAGATTTGGCGGTTCAATGCACGGGACGGCACAGAGAAATCATAGCTTGATCCTTTGGTCCGAGCGTGCGCCCCGTCAAAATCGATAGGCCGTGGTGATGCCGACCTGCCTGGGGTCGGCACGATCTTCGTAGCGCGTTTCGGTGTAGTCCGGATCCTCGTTGCCGAAGAAAAACACGCGCTTGTCGTAGCGCGCATTAAAGAGATTCCGGCCCCACAGCGTGAACGTCCAGGCCCGCCACGCGTAGCCGAGGCTGCCGTTGACGACCTGGAAGGCGCGCCGGGCCTCGTTCTGGTTGTTCGAGTCGAACTGCGTGGCGCGACCGGCGAGCTCGGCGCTGACAAACAGGCCGGCGGCGGCGCGGTAGCGGGTGGCGAAGGTATAGCCGTGGCGCGGCGTATTGGCGAGGCGGCGGCCGCCGCCGGCGTTGCCGTTGGTGAGCGTGAAACGATCGAGCGCCGACGACATCTGCGCCAGCGCGGTGTGGAGCGAGAGCTCCGGCGTGAGCATGAAGGCGGCCGAGGCTTCGAGACCGTAAACGCGAGCGCGGTGCGCGTTGGCGGTGAAGAAACGGTAGCTGCCGCCGAAGCCGGCGGAGTCGCGCACCTGCGTGTCGCGGCGGTCGAGCGCGAAGGCCGCGATCTCGCCCACGAGCCGGCGATCGAGCCAGTTGCCGCGCAGGCCCACCTCGTAGTTCCACAGCGTTTCCGTATCGTACGTGAGCGGGTCATCCGGCGGGCTGAGGCGCGCGTCGAGGTTGATGCCGCCGCTCTTGTAGCCGCGCGTCACGGACACGAACGCGAGGTGGTTGGCCGCGAGGTTGCGCTCGAGGGTGATTTTGCCGCCGAAGAGCGTGTCGTCGAAGCTGGGGTGAAAGGTAACTTCGGGGTCGAAGGTGCCGCTGGTCTTTCGAAACCGGGTCTTGGTGCCGCGGCCGTCGAGGTTGACCCGCTCGCTGCGGATCCCGACGACGAGGCGGGTGCGCGCATCGAGATCGTGCGCGAGCTGGCCGAAGAGGGCGAGGTTGCCGGCTTCGTAGTTCGTGCGGAGGCCGCGGAGGTCGCCCGGATCTTCGTTGGTGTAGGCGCCGGTCTCCTCGGTCGTCGAGAAAAACGCCCCGAGCGTCCAGCGGTCGATCCAGCCGAGCGCGCCGCGGGTGAGCGCCGAGTCGAGCCGCAGTTCCTGGTTGAAAACGGTGCGGTCGCGACGCAGGTCGCTGAAACCCTGATACGAGGCGGCGGTCCAGTCATCGTCGTAACTGTAGCGGGATCGCACCTCGCTGCCGCTGGTCACGGTGGTGAGGCGCGCGCCGGCGAGGCCGGTGGAGGTGCCGCGCAGGCTGGCGGCCCGGGAGCGCTGCTCGTCCCGCCCCGGCTGATCGCTGAAGGTGCGGCGGCCGTTGTTATCGAGCGCGAACTCGTCGAAACCGTTTTTCACTTCGGAAAACAGCAGTGCGCCGTCCCAGCGCCACGCCGGCGAGGGATTCGCGGTGACGCGGAGGCGCGCCGTGAATTCGTCGCGTGCGTTCGTCGCGCGGTCGAGCGTGACATTGTGGCGGAAGCCGTCGCTCCGGTGCTGGTGCAGGGCGAGCCGCGCCATGAACTGTTCGGGCCGGCGCGGCGAAAGCGGGCCGCCGACCGCGAAACCGCCCTCGCGCAGCGCATCGCCGCCGGCGCTGGCCTCGACCTGGCCGGTCCAGTATGGGGTGGGGGCGTTGGTCACGAGGCGCACGACGCCGCCCGCGGCGTTGGCGCCAAACGCGCCGGCTTGCGGACCGCGCAAGACCTCGACCTGCCGCACATCGAACGTGCCGCCGAGGGTGCCGAGCCCGGTGAAATCGAGATCGTCCACCAAGAAGCGCACGGTGGAGTCCGGGGCTTCGCCCTCGTATTGGGAATTCTCCCCGATGCCCCGGATCTGAAAATAGCGTGGCCGCGACGTGCCGCCGGTCCACGTCAGGTTCGGAATCCGATCGGCGAGATCGCTGAAGTGCCGGATGGCCCCCGCCCGGAGCGCCGGTTCATCGTAGACACTGACGCTGGCCGGGATGCGTTCGAGGGGCGAGGCCCACAGATCGGCCGTAACGAGGAGCGGCTCGAGCTTGACGATGGCGGCGGGCGCAGTGGCGGCGGGTGATGTGCCGGTTGCCGGCGGGTTCTGCGCGTGCGCGGTCGGCAAGGGCGTTTCAACGGGGCTCAGTAGAATCGCGGCCAGGGTCGCGAGCGGGAGGATTCGAGTCGGATGTTGCATGGAAGTGCGCCCGAACCGAGGCGGACTCCCGAGAGAAGGGGCGCTGGATTTGCACCCTATGGCGCGTTTCGCAGCGCCTGCTGTTTCCTTCGTCGGCATGATCCGTCCAGGTTCGAAGGGTCGAGCGGCCGAGCGTGCCGCAATCTCAGTCATCCGCGGATGACACCCCTACAGGCAGGTCGGACCAAATCCAGCGGGCAGCGCTTCGCAAGCAAATCCTGCGGTCGGAAGCCGGCCGGATTTTGCCCTCAACCCGGAAGACCGGCCAACTCCTACGGAATGTCGTAAACTTCCAGCAGCACACTGCCGCCCTTGGCCTCACCGTTTCTCACTTGGACGGTGTAAGCGCCCGGCTGCATCAGCAACACGACGGCGGCATCGCGGCTCGCGTTATTGAGCCGAAACGCGCCGGAGCGATCAAAGGCATCCGTCAGGGCGGAGACCGAGTCCTCGGTTGGGCCCCATGCCTCGTTGGTGGCAATCATCCGGCTGCCCTGAAAAACAGCGAGTTGCGGGCGGGCGGCCACGTCGCTGACTCCGAATTCCGCCAGCGACGGACCGACGGCGCGCACGAGTACTCGTTGGGGCGACTGGCCGGAAATGACGAAGCCGCTCACCAACGCGTCGTTGCCCGAGGCGAGGCGGGCCAAGGTCGAGATGTTGACCAGCGTGTTGCTGACGCCGCCACCGGAGGACGTGCTGAAGATGTAGGACAGTTTCTCGCCCTCGCCTACTTTCTTGCCGACAAATTGGCCGGCGATGCTCGGTCCGCCGGTGTCGAAGATTTCGAGGATGCCGTACTGCTGGCCATCCAGCAGCGGACCGGCGGTGTACGGTCCACCCTTGGCCGCGCCGGGATGCGTCAGGGAGGCGGCTTGGAGCACGGTCAACGGCGCGCCGCCGCCCGTCGCGTAGTCGGAGTGCGTGCCATCGTCATAGGCGAGCGCATGCATGTCGCCGCTGAGCAGCACGACGTTGCTGATGCGATTGTCGCGGATGAAATTTGCGATCTCGGTGCGCTCCGTGGCGTAACCGCCCCAAGTGTCTTCGCCAAGGTTAGGCTCGGCAATCCAGGGACATGGGCTGACCCACAGCACAAGCGGAAACCCGGCATCCCGCGCGCCGATGAGTTCCTGCTTCAACCAGTTTTTTTGCGCCGTCCCCAAGCGGGACTTGCTGGCGCTCTCTTTCACGCTGGGGGCGGCCGCGGCGCTGCGCAGATCGGTCATCAGCACGCGCACTCGGCCCACCGTGAACGCCTGCGCCATCGTTCCGCCGGCGTTTGAGGCAATCGGATAATGCGGCGTGCGCTCCCGGTAGGCCGCGCGCGCAGCATCACGCCCGATGAAACTGCCGTTGGAATCGTTGCCGCAGAAATCGTGGTCACTCCACATGTAGGCCAGCGGCACATTCCGGTAGAGTGCGGATTGCTTCGGCTGGTTCAGCACCGCATCGTAATTGCTGCGATAATCCTCGATACTGGTACTGTTCGTATCGACGTAGTGCAGATCGCCCATGTGGATGAAGAGCAAGGGACGCTCGGCCAGAATCGCGTCGAACGCACTCTGGTTTTCCTGGCGAAAGTCGCTGCACGACGCGAAGGCGATCTTGAACGAACTGCGACCCATCGGGAAGGTGTGAATCCGGCCGCGCGAAATCTCCTCCGGGCGCAACACCCCGGCAATCTCGATGCCGTAGAAATAATCGGTGTCCGGCTGCAGGCCCTGAACCGTCAGCGTCAACGTGTTGCCCGCGGTTGCCGCGGTCGTCGCCGCTGGAGAAAACACGGCCGGCGCCAGGCCTGCGCTTGTGCTCACCTGCAATCGAACCCGCTGGCCCGAAGCGGTGAGGCGCACCACCACGCTGGCGCTGGTAGACGTGACATTGCCGCACCAAACACTGCTGGTGAAAATCGACTCCGTCTGGGCCCACACTGCGGGAGCGGTGCAACCAAGTACAAGGGTTCCTACTAATGCTACTAAGCGGGATAACATTCCAGAATACCGTATAACGTCGGCTTCGCGCCGGTGGCGGCAAGAAAAATTCCGGGAGGTGGGATAAGCCGCGCTGGGAGAGCGCGTTCTTACAATCTAATGCGGGATTGGCGCCGCCAATCCGTGGAAAGCGAGCTCGGCGGGTTCGGTTCAGCTGAAGTCCCCAGTACACAAAAGGCCTTACTGCCGTCATAATGACGCTTGGAAATGTTCGCCCTGACAAGATCCACCCTTCTGCGTGACTTGGTGCGGTTGCTGGCCGTGATGCTGGCGGCCGCCTTGATCGTGCGCGCGGATCCGTTGATCACGGAGTTCATGGCCGCAAATTCGACCAGCCTGGCCGATGACGACGGCGCTTTTTCCGACTGGGTGGAGATTTTTAATCCCGACGAAGCGCCCGTCGATCTGGGCGGTTGGTATCTGACCGACTCGGCCACCGCCAAGACCAAGTGGCAGTTTCCGGCCGTCATCCTGCCCTCCAACGGCTACCTCGTGGTCTTTGCGTCGAACAAGAACCGCCGCGATCCGACGCGCCAGCTGCATACGAACTTCGCCCTCAGCGCCGACGGTGAGTACCTCGGGTTGATCCGACCTGACGGCGAGACGGTGGCTGCTGAGTTTGCCCCGTCGTTTCCGGCCCAGCGCAACGACGTTTCCTACGGTCTCGTGTCACCCGCTGGTGGTGGTGCCGCGGTCCCGAGTTTTCTCTCCGCTCCGTCTCCGGGCACGGCGAACGGGGCGAGCGCGCTGCCGCAGGCGGCCAAACTTTCGCGCGCGGCGGGTCCCTTTGCCACCCCATTCACGCTTGAGCTCACCGGGGCCGGCCCTGGCCAACATATCCGTTACCTTCTCGCTTTCCCCTCCGAAGAAGGGGCCAGGATCCCGGAGCCGACGGCGGAGTCCACCCGTTACACCGGTCCGATTAGAATCGAGGCGACCGTCATCGTGAGCGCCGCCGTGTTCTCCAGCGACGACTCCGTGCGCGGTCCCGCGACCGCGGCCCACTACGTGGAATTGAGCTCGGCGCTCGGAACCTTTTCGACCTCATTGCCCGTGCTGGTCCTGGACAACCACGGCCTCGGCGGGATGTCGAAGGACGGGATCGATCATCCGGCCATGATCTACGCTTACGATCCGACCGGGACGGGTCCGGTTTTCGGCGCAGCGCCGAAACTGTCCTCCCCGATGACGATGACGGTGCGGGGAAATTTCACGGCGACGTTTCCCAAGCGGAGCTTCAATATCACGCTCATGGACGATAAGGGCGGCAAGCGCCCGCAGTCCCTGCTGGGATTGGCTGCGGCCGATGACTGGGCCGTGGTCTCGCCGTGGAGCACCGATCTCGCCTACATCCGCAACGCGTACGTTTACGCGCTCAGCAATCAAATCGGCCGCTGGGCGCCCCGGACCCGTTTCGTCGAAATGTTCGTCAACGACAGCGGTGACGGGCTGGACCCGGCCGACTACTACGGTATCGGTGTCGTGACGGACCGCCTGAAAGTCGGCAAGGATCGCATCGCCATCACCTCGCTCGATCCGAACGACAACGCCGCACCGGCCATCACGGGCGGTTACGTCATCAAGTTCGACCCGGTTCCAGACGAGACCCATTACAACTTCATCACCGACCATGGCATTCCCATCTCGGAAGGGACCGGGGTGGTGGTCGACACGCCAAACGGCGGCAAGCTGAGCGAGCCCCAACGCGATTACATTCGCGACTACGTACAGCGGATGGAGAACGCCCTCTACGCCGACCAGGCCGTCGGATACGCCACGCGCACCTATCTCGACTACATTGATGTTGGGTCCTGGGTCGATCATCACGTGCTCGAGCTTTTTACGGGCAATGTCGACGCACTTTACCGGAGCGATTATTTTCACAAGGACCGTGGGGGAAAGCTCGTCTCGGGTCCGGCGTGGGACTTCGACGGTTCGATGGGTCACGGTGACCCGCGCAACGCGAACTGGAACACGTGGGACACCGCCGGCGGGGTCGATCTCTGGAACTACGGCTGGTGGGGTCTCCTCACCCGCGACCCGGAGTTCATGCAGGCGTGGGTGGACCGCTGGCAGACCCTGCGGCGCAAGGAATTTTCGACCCAGAGTCTGCGGAGTCTCGCCGATTCCTTTGCCGCGCAGATTGGGCCCGAGGCGGCGGCTCGCGACGTGGCCCGCTGGTCGGAGAACGAAGGTCGCTTTCCCGGCGGCTTTCTCGGTGAAGTCAGCCATCTCAAGGATTGGATCACGCGGCGCGCCGCTTGGATCGACGAACAATTTCTCGCCGCACCCACGGTCACGGTGACGGGCGCCTCGCTGCGCATCGTTCCGCCGGACGATGCCCGGCTGGCTTACACGCTGGACGGTTCCGACCCCCGCGCGCTCGGCGGAAGGATTGCCCCGAATGCGCGGTTCAGCGCGGGTCCGCTCGAAGTGCCGGCGTCGGCCAACGTCCACGCGCGGAGCTATCGTCCCGAGTTGGCGGAGGTTTTTCCCGGCAGCCCGTGGAGTGCCGCCGTTGGAGGAGAAAAATCCTCTCCCCTCACCCCGAGGGCACGCCTGTCCAACCTTTCCAGCCGCGGCACCGTCGGTTCCGGCGAGCATGCGCTCATAGTTGGTATCGGAGTCGCCGATACTGCGGCCAAGAAGTACCTGGCGCGCGCGGTTGGTCCCGGTCTCGGCGCGTTCGGTGTCACCGGCTTCGTGCCGGATCCTCTGCTCACGATCTCCTCTGCCGATGGCCGGGAGCTTCTCCGCAACCAAGGCTGGCAAACGGGGGACCAGGTGACACAGCTCACGCAAATCTCGAAGTCACTCGGCGCCTTTCCCCTGTCGGCCGAGAGCACCGATTCTGCGCTGGTCGGTGATTTGGGCGCCGGCACGTATGCGCTGGAAGTCACCACCCCCAGCGGCCAGTCGGGCACTGGACTCACCGAACTCTACGAGGCTGACGCCAATGGGCGAACGACGAATCTTTCGACCCGCGTTTTTCTGCGGGGGGGCGACGGTGGCTACGTTGGTGGCTTCGTGGTGACCGGACCGGCGTACAAGCGCATGCTGCTCCGGGCAGTCGGCCCGACGCTCGGCACCCTCGGGGTGGCAGAGTGCTTACCCGACTCTGTGCTGACGGTGTTCTCGGGGCAGAACATCGTGGCGACCAATGACCGCTGGGATGCCGGCGAAAATGCCGAGGTGGTGGCCGCGGCGGCCAAGTCCGTCGGAGCGTTCGCGCTCGCGCCCAACAGCGAGGACGCGGCTCTCCTCGTCACCCTTCCGCCCGGTGCCTACACTGTCGAGGTGAAAGGCCATGGCGACGCCGAAGGCTTGGTCCTGTTCGAAATATACGATGTCCCGTAGGCTGGATCCGCGACGCCGCTGGCGGGGTGGTCGAGCGAAACGCGGCGAGGGCGCGATGGCGGCCTGAATGCTCCGGCCTAATAGACCACCATCGACTCGATACCGGTGGCCGGCACGGCCGCCCCGTCGAGTGTCATCCGCGGGTTCGCCGTGAGCGGGTAACGGAAGAGATGACCTTCGTAGTTGCGAAACACGATTTCCTCGGCGGTGATTTTCTCCACGTAGTCCGGATTGATCGGCACCTTGCCGCCGCCGCCGGGGGCATCGATGACAAATTGGGGCACCGCGTAACCGGTGGTATGGCCGCGGAGGGCGCGAATAATCTCAATCCCCTTGCGCACATCGACTTTGAAGTGCGCGCCCCCGGTGATGAGATCCATCTGGTAGATGTAGTAGGGGCGCACCCGCATGCGCAACAGCCGGTGCACGAGCGCCTTCATGACATCCACGTCATCGTTTATGTCCTTCAGCAGCACGCTCTGGTTGCCGAGGGGAACCCCGGCAAACGCCAGCCGCTCACACGCCTCCCGCAGCTCCGCCGTGCACTCCTTGGGATGATTCGTGTGGATGCTCATCCAAATCGGCCCGTATTTCTTGAAAATCTCGCACAGGGCGGGCGTGATGCGCTGCGGGAGAAAAACCGGGATACGGGACCCGATGCGGATGAATTCCACATGCTTGATCGCCCGCAACCGCGCGAGCAGGTGCTCCAGCTTCTTGTCCGAAAGCAGCAGCGGATCGCCGCCTGAAAGCAGCACATCGCGCACCTCGGGGTGCGCCTCGATGTAGCGGAGGGCCTGCTCATACTCCGGATGAAAATCGTAGTGCTGCGCGTTCGAAACCAGCCGGCTGCGCGTGCAGTACCGGCAGTAGGCTGCACACCGATCCGTCACGAGAAACAAGACGCGGTCCGGATAACGGTGCACGAGCCCCGGCACCGGCGAGTGACCGTCTTCATCCAACGAATCGAGCATCTCGCCTTCACTGATGACCAACTCCCCGGCCCGTGGGATAACCTGTTTGCGGATCGGGCAATTCGGATCGTGGCGGTCGATGAGATTGAAGAAATAGGGTGTGATCGCCAGCGCCAGCTTCTCGTTCGCGTGGGCACAACCGGCCTTCTCCTCTGCCGTCAGTGTCATGAACTCCTCAAGCTGCTCAACCGTGGTGATCCGGTGCTTGAGCTGCCAGATCCAGTCGCGCCAATCGCTCTCGGGAATGTGTTGCCAGAGGCCCTGGCCTTCGAACCAGGTGGCGCGGTTGTCAGTATAGGACATCGGTTTTCGAAGGTCAGTTAGGGGGCTAACCATCGCCTGTCAAACGGTCGCATCATATTCGTTTCCGGCACCGGTCGATTGTTTCGACGGGCACACACCTTTCCGCGGTCGCATCCTGGCGGGCCCCCTGCGCTCTTATGCCCTGCGTGCGCCGCGCAGCAGGGCCTGTGTCGGCACGGGCAATTACTCCACGGCGATTAAAACGGCTTGTTCCCGCCGAAGCGAACGCCTATCCACGCATTTCCCCCTAAAGCCCTCATGCCCGCCAACGTTGTCGTCCGTCATCTCATCAAACGCTACGATGGGATTGAAGTGGTCAAGGGAGTCAGTTTTGCGATCGAGGCCGGCGAGATCTTCGGGTTGCTCGGCCCCAATGGCGCGGGCAAGACCACCACGCTCGAATGCGTGATCGGGCTCCGCGAGCCGGATGGCGGCGAGATGGAAGTATGCGGCCTGGATGCCCGGCGCGACATGCGGGCCGTGAAGCAGAAGATCGGTGTGGCGCTGCAGACGACGGCGTTGCAGGACAAGATTACGCCCCGGGAGGCCCTCACGCTGTTCGGGTCCTTCTATCGCGAGCGGGCGACCGCGGATGATCTGCTGCACCGTTTCGCGCTGACCGAGAATGCCGACGCGCGGTTCGACACCCTTTCTGGCGGCCAGCGGCAGCGGCTCGCGCTGGCCCTCGCGTTTGTGAACCGGCCGGAGATCGTCCTGCTCGACGAACCGACGACCGGTCTCGATCCCCAGTCGCGGCGCGAGTTGCATGCCGCGATCAAGCGCATGAAGCAGGACGGCCACACGGTGCTGCTGACCACGCATTATCTCGAGGAGGCCGAGCAACTTTGCGATCGCATCGCGATCATCGATCACGGTCGGATCGTGGCCACCGGTGCGCCGCGCGAACTGGTGGCCCAGTCGAGCGCGATGCAATCCGTCACGCTCGTGACGGTGGCGCCGCTCGCGCCCAAACAGCTGGCGGCTTTGCCCGGAGTGCAGGAACTCGCGTGCGACGGCGCGACGGCGCGGTTTCGCACCGCCGAGGCGACGCAAACCCTGGCTGCGCTCGCGGGATTGCTGGTCGCGCAGCGCTGCGAGCTTATCGATCTGCACGTGCGGAAGGCCTCGCTCGAGGACGTCTTCATCGGGCTGACCCGGGAAGACGCCGCGGTCGGATCAAAGGGAGAGCGTCCGATCGCGTGAACGGACTCCTCCAGCATCTCGGCATTTTGTTGCGGCTCCACTTTCGGAACAAGATGGCGCTGATCTACAATTACCTTTTCCCGCTGATTTTCCTGGTGGCGTTCTGGGTTTTGTACCGGCACGAAAAAATTCCGCTGCTGCGGCACATGGGGGAATTGCTCACGGTCAGCGTTTTGGGCGGCGCGTGTTTCGGGCTGCCGACGACACTGGTGAGCGAACGCGAGCGCGGGGTCTGGCGGCGTTACCGCATGGCGCCAGTGCCAACGTGGGCGCTGGTCACGAGCACGGTGGTCGCGCGCTATGTCATCGTGCTCACTGCGGGCTTGTTTCAACTCGCGCTGGCGCTCGCGATCGGGATGACCCTGCCGGCGCATCCCTTCGATCTCTGGCTCGCGTTCACCTTCGTGTCGTTTGCCTTCATCGGTCTCGGCCTGGTCATTGCGATGCTGGCGGACACGGTGCCCGCGGTGCAGGCGTTGGGTCAGTGCATCTTTCTGCCGATGCTCATCATCGGCGGCGTGGCCGTGCAGCTGGCGAGCCTGCCGTCGTGGGCGCAGCATGTGTCGGCGTTTTTTCCCGGGCGCTATGCGGTCGAGGCGCTGCAGGCCAGCGTGACGGGCCGCGGATTTTCGGGCTCGCGCTTCAGCCTGCTGGCGCTGGCGTTGATCGGCACGGCCGGCTGCATCGCGGGGGCGAAGCTCTTTCGGTGGGACGCGCAGCAGCGCTTCGCCGCCCGGGCCGGCAAGGTGTGGATCGTGCCCGTGCTCGCGGCGTGGCTCGCGGTCGGATTACTGGCGGAATCGCGCGGACGGATTGCCGTCGCGGTGGACGCCGAGCGCCCGAATGTGCCGGTCGCGGCCGCTGCCCCGGTCAAGTCGGTGACGCCAGCGGCCCCGGTTCCGCGGGTGCCCGTGGTTCCGCTGGCGGGCGTGCCGGCGGCCAGCGGGGTATCAGTGGGAGTGGCGCCAGCGGGAGTCACTCCTTCCGTTCCATCAGTTCCGCCCGCTCCGGCACCGAATCCGGCCGCCACCGTTCCGCTCGTTACCCGGCCGCCAGCGCCGCCGTGGACAAAGATTACGGACAAGGATGTGGACGGTTTGGATTATCGGGTGCCGCCCGACCACGGGGTGGTTTCACCGTTTGCGCCGGCCGAGGATGAGCCGGCCGATTTCACGGCGGCGGAGGTGACCGCCGTCCGGGAGAAGCTGCCGGACTGGCCGCCGGGTTTGGATGGCGACGAGGTGCAACGGGTGCGCAATCTGCTCTACGTGGCCGCGGTGCCCGACGCGATTCAGATGC
The DNA here is from genome assembly GCA_044344465.1 of Opitutaceae bacterium. Taxonomy (GTDB): domain Bacteria; phylum Verrucomicrobiota; class Verrucomicrobiia; order Opitutales; family Opitutaceae; genus ER46. The sequence continues at coordinate 36,826 of JBIJCX010000009.1, read as the reverse complement.
CGGTGGAGAGTTATCTGCCGGCCGTCGTACTCGAGCACCTCATGGGTCTCTACCCGAAGGAAAAGTTGGTGAAGATTCTGACTTATATCGTGTTGAATCCCGTGGATGGAACGGTGATCGACGACATTTCCGACCTCGGCATCCAGGGCGCGGCCGGCGATCCGATGGTGGTCCGCGAGCGCGCCTACCTGTATGCGATCAAGTTCATCGTGCGTTTGACGGATCGAAAGCCCCGATGAGGGATTGGATTTCTCGATTGACTGCGAATCTGGCGGCCCGGCGGGTGTGCGCAGGGATCGAAGCCATGATTGGTCCGATGTCGTCTCGCCGGTTGCGCACTGGATCAGAGGTCAAGTCCCCGGCGCCGGTTCTGGTGGTCTTTCTCCTCGCCATCATCGGCTTTGCCCCCGGTTTGAATCTCAGCGCGGCCGACGAAATTGGGGCAGCCGTTGCCACCCGCGAGCCGGCGCTGGCCAATTCGCCGCCGTTCGCGGGCCCGTTGGCGCAGACGGACTGGTCGGTGTACCTGGGCGACAAGGGGCGACGCCAGTCCACGACGCTCGATCAGATCAACAAGCGCAATGTCGCACAACTGCAGGTGGCGTGGACTTACGACACCGGGGAAAAAGGGGAGTATCAGGCGAACAACCTCATCATCGCGGGCGTGCTCTACACGGCGTCGCCGAACCGTCGCGTCATCGCGCTCAATGCCGCCACCGGTCGGGAGTTGTGGACGTGGGATCCCGCCTCCGAGCGCGCAGGAGTCGCCGGTCGCCGGCAGCGGGGACTGGTGTATTGGCAAAATGATACAGGAGGGGAGCGGAGGCTCTTTACGGTCGTGGGGAACCATCTTTACGCACTGAGTCCGGAAACGGGGCGATTGATTCGCGGCTTCGGGGACAACGGCTCAGTCCATCTCGGCCTCGGCATGGACGTGGAGGGGACGCCGAACGTGAGTTTGAACACGCCGGGCGTGATCTATCAGGACCTGTTGATCATCGGCGCCAACACCGAAGCACCGGGAGCGATCCGGACCCTGGATGTCCGGACGGGCCGCCGGCGCTGGATCTTTCATCTGATTCCGCGGCCTGGCGAGTTCGGCTACCACACGTGGCCGGCCAGTGCCTATAAGACCATCGGGGGCGCATCCTCCTGGTCAGGCCAGTCCCTCGATGAAGCGCGGGGCATCGTTTATGTTGCCACCGAGACGGCCGGTCCCGATTTCTTCGGCGGCGCACGGCACGGCAAGAACCTGTTCGCGAATTCCATCGTGGCGCTGGAGGCCGGCACCGGCCGGCGGTTGTGGCACTTTCAGATCGTGCACCACGATCTGCTGGACAAGGATCTCCCGGCGCCGCCCGTTCTCCTCACGGTCACCCATCGCGGCAAACGGATCGATGCGGTGGCGCAGGGGACCAAGCACGGGCTCCTCTTTGTTTTCGACCGCGTGACGGGCGAACCGCTCTGGCCGATCGAGGAGCGTCCCGTGCCCCAGACCGATCTGGCCGGCGAACAGACCTGGCCGACCCAGCCGTTTCCTTTGAAACCCGCGCCATTGATGCGGCAGGCGTACTCGGAGGCGGACGTGTCGAACGTCTCGCCGGAAGCCCAACTCATGTCCTTGGATCGGATCCGGGTCTCACCGAACGTCGGGCCGTTCCCCGCACCGAGCCTGCGGGAGACGATCATGTTCCCCGGCTTTGACGGCGGCTTCGAGTGGGGTGGGGCGGCGGCGGACGCGAACGGCATCCTCTACGTCAACATCAACGAAATGCCCTGGATTCTGCGCATGATCGACACGCGGCGGCCCGATGGCACGCGTGTCTCCGACGGGGAGCGACAGTATATGATCCATTGTGCCGCGTGCCATGGGCTCGATCGGGCCGGAGATGTCCGGGGTGGGTTTCCTTCGTTGATCGAGATTGAAAAGCGGCGGACGCCCGAGCAGGTCAGGCAACTGGTCACGCAGGGCGGCGGGCGCATGCCGGCGTTCGATCGACTGCCGGAACGGCAGCTCTCGGCGATCTTGAACTTGATCCTGGGTGGAGTGCCACCGTCGGGCGACCGCCCCGCCGCGGGCAAAGGCGAGGCCAAGACGGCCAACCCGGAGGCGGACGGAACGCGCTATGCCTTTGGCGGTTTTCGACGCTGGCTCGACAAAGAGGGTTATCCGGCGATCAAGCCACCGTGGGGGACTTTGAACGCCGTCGATTTGAACACGGGCGAAATCAAATGGAAAGTTCCGCTCGGGGAATACCCCGAGTTGACGGCCCGGGGTGTCCCGCCGACGGGAACGGAAAACTATGGCGGCCCGGTGATCACCGCCGGTGGATTGATCTTCATTGGCGCCACGGCGGACGAGAAGATCCGGGCCTTTGACCGGGACACCGGCGCGGTTCTCTGGCAGGCGGCGTTGCCCTTTGGCGGCAACGCCACCCCGAGCGTCTACATGGTGGATGGCCGGCAGTATGTGGTGATCTCGGCCGGCGGCGGAAAATCGGGCCGGCCCGCGGGTGGCAGCCTCGTCGCTTTTGCGCTGCCGCTACGGCAGGCGGGTTACCCCGGTGAGGTGCGGGGCGCAACCGCGGCTCCGGCGACGATTCGTTGATGGCACGGCGCCGCTGCGCCGCAAGCTTCAGTGCGCGGGTGCGGCGGCGCCTTCGCTTGTCGCCGGAATTGCCGGCGGATGAAACAGCAGCGCGAGCAATACCGCGGCGAGGACGGCGGCGCCGCAGGGCACGAGGAAAAGCCCGCGGAAATCCGTGACACCGCCCTTGGTGAAGACCTCCTGGATCAGGTACGGGCAAACGGAATTCGCGACGAGCGCGCCGACTCCGAGGATCATCACGTTGAATAATCCCTGGGCGCTTGAGCGCGCATCTTTTGGGAAGTGCGCATCGACGAAGATGTACACCGTCGCAAAGAAGAACGCGTAGCAGATGCCGTGGAGTACGTTCACCAAGATGATCAGCCCCTGATACTGCGGGAGGAACGCGAAGACGGCGAAGCGGGCTGCGTGGCCGAGGATGCCGACGACCATGGTCGTCCGCCAGCCGAGCGCTTTGAGGGTCGCACCGAGGACGAACATGGTGAGGATTTCCGCGATCTGGCCGATGCTCATCACGGGCATGATCCAGTTCCCCGGAATGCCGACGCCGCCTTGGGCCACGGCCGTGCCGAGGAAGGTGCCCGTCCAGTTGAAGAAGCAGTTGTGCACGAACGCGTCGACGAAGGTGATGAGCCAAAGCACGAGCACGTAAGGGTGGGCGAGGAGTTTCGTCGCCTCCAGCCAGGCGAGCGACTCCGAAGCCCCTTCGGAGGCGCGCTTGGGCGGCGTGTGCGGCAGGGTGAGGCTGAACAGCGCCAGCACGAGGGACGCGATCCCGGCGACCACGTAGGTCCATTTCGTCGCCTCTTTCAGCGCATCGCCCGTCAGGCCGGAGCCGAGCACCGCGCCCATCCACTCCACCAGGCCGTGCGGATTGGCCGCGTGGACCTTGGCCCAATCGACGAGGATGAACGTGAACGGCCACGCCGCCAGAATCCACCCGATCGTGCCGCCCATGCGCACGATGCCGAATTCCTGCTGCGCGTCCTTCATGTGCGAAAAAGCGATCGAGTTGGTGATCGAAATCGTCGGAACATAGAGCAGGCAGTGGATGAACATCAGCGCCAGGAAGACGCTGTAGTCGCGCGTGAATCCGAGTCCGAGCATGGCCAGTCCGCCGACGAGATGACTGAACGCCAGGAACTTCTCCGCCGCGAAGTTGCGGTCTGCGAACTGATTGCTGAAAAACATCCCGACAATCGCGGCAATCGGGAACGCGTTCAGAATCCAGGACTGCTGCCCCGGCGTGAATCCAAGGCTCGGCAGATAGCCAAAGATCAACGGCAGCCACGCGCCCCAGATGAAGAACTGGAGCACCATCATGAGGAACAGTTTGACGCGCGGGGAGGAGTTCATGGCCTGAGCGGTTTAGGGAAGGGAGCGTGGGGTGGCAAGCCCCGCGGTGCCGCGTTGGGCTCGACCGCGGTGGCCTGTCATGTCTGGGCCCGCGCCGGACCGAGATAGGGCTTGCCAATGCAAATACGTTTTAGCAAGAGACTGTCCGCCAGCCCGCCTGCGTTGGGCCGCGGTCCGTTCGCCCCGCCGGGGGGTGCCGCACCGGCTCGCACCTCCCGCCTGATCTGCCATGAAATCACGCCCACCGGCATCGTCGTCCTGACGATGACCAAGCGCCGCTCCCATCCAACGTTCCTCCCCCATGAAACTGCTCCCGCCTCTCCTCCTCTCGCTGCTCACCCTCGCCGTCGTCGTATCGTGCCGGCGGGCCGTGGGCGACTCCGCGGTGCAGCGCGCCGAGTTCATCTACGAGCGCGCGCCGTATCCTTCCTGCCATGCTTCGACGATCGTCGAGACGAAACCGGGCGCATTGGTTGCGGCATGGTTTGGCGGCACGGCGGAAAAAAATCCCGACGTAGGGATCTGGGTCTCACGGTACGTGCAGGGTCGGTGGACCGAGGGCGTCGAAGTCGCCAACGGCAAACAGCCCGACGGCACGCGCCACCCGACGTGGAACCCCGTGCTCTTCCAGCCCCGCTCCGGCCCGCTCCTGCTGTTCTACAAGGCCGGCCCAACGCCGCAAACGTGGTGGGGCATGCTCATCACCTCGGCTGACGGCGGGCTGACCTGGGGTGCGCCGCGCCGGCTGCCCGACGGGATTTTCGGGCCGATCAAGAACAAGCCCGTCCAACTCGCCGACGGCACGCTGCTTTGTCCGACGAGTGACGAGACGCCGGAAAAAGCGAGCAAGTGGCGCGTCTATTTCGAGCGCACCCCTGACCTCGGCCAGACCTGGACGCGCACGGGTTTTCTCAACGACGGCCTCGAACTCTCCGCGATCCAGCCGAGCATTCTCTTCCATGGTGGCGATCGCATTCAGGCGGTGGGTCGTACGCGGCAGAAGAAGGTGTTCACCGTTTCCTCCCCGGATCTGGGCAAGACATGGGGACCGATGGCGCTCACCGACCTGCCGAATCCCAACGCCGGAACCGATGCTGTCACGCTTGCCGATGGGCGGCATCTCCTCGTTTACAACCATACCCCCAAGGGTCGCACTCCGCTCAACGTGGCGATTTCAAAGGACGGGGTTGCGTGGCAATCCGTCCTGACGCTGGAAAGCGAGCCCGGCGAATACAGCTATCCCGCGGTGATCCAGGCTGCCGATGGCCTGGTCCACATCACGTACACGTGGAAACGCCAGCGGGTGAAGCACGTCGTCCTCAATCCGAAGAAACTCTGAGCCGAGATCATGCAGTCGGAGCGTGTTTACCTCTGTCGTGCGGAAACAAAAGGTGGGCCGTGCACTCCGTGCGCGGCGTCGGCGCCGTCTTTCGAATCGGCCCTCCGCGGAGCGCCCGGCCCACCTTTGCCGTGCCATCAACCCTGTTTCCTCCCGGTCGGTGCCAAAACTTGTTCTGGGGTGGGGCTCCTAGGAAACAGCTTTGTTGTAGCCCGCCGCGTGAGCGGCGGGAGTGACGGAGATCCCTGCGCTCACGCGCAGGGCTACAATGCCCGACGTTTTTTCCCGTCCGGTGCAAAAACCCTTTTGCGGTTGGGACTGCCTCGTGCCGGCTGAGTCACCGCCTTCGCGGCCTGCAAGTCCCGCGGCCGCCCCGTCCTCCCCAATCCAACTTGTCCGAACTTTCCATGTCCTCCTCCTACCGTCCGGGCGGAATCTATTCCGCCCAATGGCTTCCGACCGATGCCACCAGCCGACTCGACCGGCCAAGCCTGGCCGCGCATATTGCCTTCGAGAAGCAAGCGGGCGTCAGCGGCATCCTCGGCCTCGGGAGCACCGGCGAGTTTCCTCACTTCTCCCCCGACGAGCGCAAGCACGCGCTGGCGACCGTGGCCGAGTTCGCCGCCCCGCTGCCGGTCATCGCCAACATCACCGACATCCGACCGCGGGTTGCGATTGAGCTGGGCCGTTTCGCGAAGTCGCTTGGCCTTCCCGCCGTGGCGCTCATGCCGCCGGTGTTTTTCCCGATGGTGCAGGAGGATGTGCTGGCGTATTTCCTCCACGTCGCCGCAGCCGTCGATCTGCCGGTGATGTTGTACAATTTTCCCGAGCTGACCGGCAAACGCATCGAGCTCGCCACCATCGCCGCCTTCGCCGACCGCGCGCCGATGTGCGCGATCAAGCAGAGCGGTGGCGAGTTCGCGTACCATCGCGACCTGATCGCCCTGGGGCGCGATAAAAACTACGTCGTCATGTCCGGCGCCGACACCCGTCTCACGGAGGTCTTCGGCCTCGGCGCCGCCGGCTGCACCGGTGGGCTCGTGAATCTCGTGCCCGAGTTGATGGTGGACATCTTTCGCTGCTGCTCGGCCGGGCGTCCGATGGACGCGGCTGTGTCTGCGGCGCGGATGGTCGAACTCGGCCGCGTGATCGACCAGCTCGCGTTTCCGCCCAACGTCGCCGCCGGTCTCGCCGCGCGGGGTTATGCACCGGGGGTCTCGAAGTCCGTTCTCTCGCCGGTGTCGCGCGCTCTTGCCGCGAAAGTTGAGCTTGAGCTGCGGGCGCTCTTTATCCACTGGGGACTCGCCCTCGGCCCGGTTTCTGGCGCGGCGTGAGCCTGGCCGTCAATCTGCGGTCGCACTGCTCCGGCGCTCATCTCCAACCCCATGTCAACCTCCGCCTCAAACGTCTTTCGCTACGCCTGGTTCGTGGTGGCGCTGCTTTTCCCGGTGGCGCTGCTCAACTACCTCGACCGGCAGATGCTCGCGACCATGAAGGCTTCGATGGTGGCCGACATCCCGAGCATCGCCAACAAGGCGGACTGGGGGCTGATCCTCGGCGGCTTCAAATGGACCTACGCCGTGCTGAGCCCGTTCGGCGGCTATATTGCCGACCGTTTCAGCCGGCGCTATGTCATCGCGGCGAGTCTCTTCGTGTGGTCGGCGGTGACGTGGTGGACCGGGCACGTCACGACGTTTCATGAACTCATGGCCGCGCGCGCGCTCATGGGCATCAGCGAGGCGTTTTATATCCCGGCGGCGCTGGCGTTGATTACGGAGTTTCATTCCGAGTCGACCCGGTCGCGAGCCGTGGGCGTGCATCAGGCCGGCATTTACTGCGGGCAGATTCTGGGTGGATTTGCCGGCTATGCGGCGGATTCGCCGGAGCACGGCTGGCGTTGGGTCTTTTCGACCTGCGGGATGCTCGGGGTCATTTACGCCATTCCGCTGCTCGCCTTGCTGCGAAATCCCGAACGCCCGGCCGTGTCCCCGGCCCAGCCGGCGGGCAAGGCCGGCGCCGTGCGCGGGCTTCCCAGCAACCGCGACTTCATCGTCCGCGTGTTCGACTTCATGCTGCCAAAAGGCGGCGTACTTCGCGGTCTCCTCTTCAACCGCAACTTCATCCTGCTCGTGCTGTACTTTACTCTGCCCGCCATCGCCGGCTGGGTGGTGCGCGACTGGATGCCGGAGATTCTCCGCGAAAAATTCAACCTTGGACAGGGCAAGGCCGGGGTGAGCGCGATCCTCTATGTGCAGATTGCATCGCTTGTGGGCGCAGTAGTGGGCGGGACCCTCGCCGATCGCTGGATGCGGCACACGCCGCGCGGCCGCATATACGCCAGCGCGATCGGCATGCTGCTGTTCCTGCCTGCGCTCTTCAGCGTGGGCAACGCTGGCACGCTTGGCATCGCCATCGCCGGCCTGATCGTTTTCGGACTGGGCTGGGGCTTTTTTGACTGCAACAACATGCCCATCCTCTGCCAGATCGCGCGCCCGGAGTGGCGGGCCACCGGCTATGGCATCATGAACCTCGTGAGCATCAGCTGCGGCGGCTTCGGCGACTGGGCGTTTGGGGCGCTCCGCGACCAGCATGTGCCGCTCAATCTGATCTTCGGGGTCTTCGCCGGCGTCGCGCTGCTCTCGGTCGGAATCATCCTGCTAATCAAACCCCATCCGGAACCGGTGAACTGAAACGCTCAGGCTGCGTCCCGATTTGGGTGCTTGGGACCGAGTTTCCGGTCCGTCAAAATCGTTTCGACCTCTTGGTTACTCAAGCCGCGTGAGGACCCGCAAACCCGGGATCTGCTGAAAATGGGCGTCGGCGGTCAGCACCGCGGCGTTTGCCTGCAGGGCGTGCGCCGCGATTAGGATGTCTTGCGCGGGCAACACCCGGCCTTGGCGATCCAGCTCCCACGCGAGTTGCGCGGCGCGTTCCCAAATCTGATGGGTCGTGGGCACAAAAATCATCACGGCGAAGCGCTCGCGATACCGTTTGAGCAAATTCGGGTCACGCTGGCCGCGGCAGACTTCCAGCATCACCATCCCGCAGGTGGCGAACTCCCAATCGCGATCGTCGATCCCGGCGGCGAATTGCTGGAAGGGATCGACCCCCGCGCGAACGGCTCCGATGTAGATGTTACTGTCGGGCAGGATCAGGTTTGCCATGGGGTGCCGGATCTTCCGCGACGAGAATCACGCGTTGGGGTTCCTCAGGGTAGGAATTGGGATCAAAAGAATTCTTCAACTCTTCCGGCGTGAGGCCGAGGCCGGCGGAGAACAACTCCTTCATCTTGTGGCGGCGAGCCATCTCGTTCAGTGCGATCTCGACGGCCGCCGTCTTGGTCTTGGCCCCGGTGATTTTCATCACCCGCTCCAAGACATCTTCGTCGATGTGCATCGTCATTTTCATCGTGAGTCCACGGTATGGCTATCATGCCATACTTCAATAAAAAAGTATGGCATACGAGCCATACATTATGTCCATAGGTAATTACAATAAATCAATGAATTGGGACCCACCCGCATGGGCCATTGGTCGAGGCACACGTTAGTGGATGGTTACCTGGCTGGCGTCTGTTACCACGGACGTTCCACGGGAATGGGTTGATAGGAATCCGTTCATCCCATTCTCCGGGGCTAATAAGTCGGCTCCTGTTGGCGAGATTTCCACCATGCTTTCTGCGCCTCCCGGCATCTTCCCGCTTTCGGAAACCCCAAATTCCAGCTAAGAACCCCCATCATGCGCCTCATCTTGTTCCTGCTCTTCCCTGCGCTGCTGGCGGCGCAACTTCCCCGCGCTTTGCCGAACAACGGTTTCGAGCTGCCCAATGGCTGGCGGATCACGCCCGCCGGCCGGCAGATTGTGACGAGCGATTACGTGCTCAACCTGACTACGGCTCCGGGAGACGGTCAAATCATCGCTCTGCATTCAGGGTATAATCCGCACGGGTTGGTCGTGATCGATCCGCAAAAGGCGGAGATCACGGCGCGCATCGCGCTGAAGTCGGCTTGGTTCGGCCTGGCGTGGTCGCCGGACGGCAAGTCGCTCTACGTTTCCGGCGGGAACGCCGAATCGCGGCAGAAGCCGACGGCCGCCCCCGTCTACGCGTTTGCTTACCGCGATGGCAAACTGAGCGGGCAGCCGAGCCGCGAGTTCACCCATCACCTGCCGCAGAACCAGATCTATTGGTCCGGCCTGGCGCATCACCCGGTGCAACCGATCCTCTACGCGGCGAACCGTCACACCAAGGCCGTGCGCGGTCACGTGGTCGCTTTCGACACCAACACAGGTGAGCGGCTGGCGGAACTCCCCACCGAAATCCATCCGTATGATCTGGTCCTCGATTCCACCGGTGCGACGCTCTTTGTCTCCAACTGGGCCAGCGATTCAGTGACGGTCATCGACACGGTCACCCGAAAGGTGAAGGCGACGATCAAGGTGGGGCACAATCCGAATGACATGGTGCTGGCGCGCAATGGCCGGCTTTATGTGGCCTGTTCGAATGAGAACTCGGTCTATGTGATCGATACGCAGCGGCTGCGGCCGATCGAGGTGATCTCGACCGCCATGTACACCATGGCGCCGGTGGGCTCCACCCCGAATGCGCTGGCGCTCGATCCCGCGCAGAAGCTCCTGTTCGTCGCCAACGCGGACAACAACAACGTGGCGGTGATCAACCTCAGCGAAGCCGAGGTATCGCATATCGAGGGTTTCATTCCGACGGCATGGTATCCCTCGGCGCTGGCAGTTTCGCCGGATGGGAAATCGCTTTATGTCGGCGCGGCGAAGGGCTTGGGCGGATACGCCAATATTGACGGACCGACGAGTCCCCTGGCCGTGGCGGGTGCGGGTTCGCGTCATGTCGGGGCGCTGCAAAAAGGTGCGGTGAGCGTGATCCCGCTGGAGAATCTGAAGGGCCGCATCAAGGACTACACGCGGCAGGCGATGGCCAACTGTCCGTATAACGATCAAATGCTGGCCCGGGCGAAGCCGCCGGCCGGCGGACCGTCGATTGTGCCGCAGCAGGTGGGTGAGGGTTCGCCCATCCGCCATGTCATCTATATCATCAAGGAGAACCGGACGTATGATCAGGTTTTCGGCGACATCGCCAAGGGCAATGGCGATTCGCGGCTGACGATTTTCGGCCGCCAGGTGACGCCAAATCAGCACAAGCTCGCGGAGCAATTTGTCTTGTTCGACAATCTGTATTGCGACGGCGAGGTGTCGGTGGACGGGCATTCCTGGTCGAACTCCGCCTACGCGACCGATTTCAACGAGAAGCGCTGGCCACCGCAGTATGGCGGCATTTCGGCGTCGGTGAACGGGCCGGCGAACACGCCATCGTCTGGGCACATGTGGGATCTGGCGGCGAAGAAGGGCCTCACGTACCGGTCCTACGGCGAATATGCCCAGCGGGTGAGCGAAGGGGCCCAGATGGACGCTGCGCCCGGCATCGCCGGCCTGGTGGGCCACGTCGCCCCGAAGTTTCGCCTGCCGGGCATGCGCGATACGGATAACGTGAAGGCGTTCCTCGTGGAGTTCGACCAGTATGAGCAGGCGTATGATTCGCCCGATGCCGGCAAGCGCCTGCCAAATTTCATCGTGATGAGCCTGGGCGAAAACCACACCCAAGGGACCCGGGCGGGCGCGCCGACTCCTGTGGCCGCGGTGGCGAACAACGACTGGGCCGTGGGGCAGCTGGTCGATCGCGTGACCCGTTCGCGTTACTGGGCCAATACGGCGATCTTCATCATCGAGGACGACGCGCAGAACGGCCCGGACCATGTGGATTCGCGCCGCACCGTCGGCCTGGTCGTCTCTCCGTATACGAAGCGCAATGCCGTCGACTCGACGATGTACACCACGTCGTCAATGTTGCGGACGATGCAGCTGCTCCTGGGCTTGCCGCCGATGACGCAGTACGACGCCGCCGCGACCCCGATGTATGCGGCATTTACCGATCGGGCGGACCTGACACCGTTCACGCATGAGGCGCCGCAGGTGGACGTGAACGCGAAGAACTCCCCGCTGGCTTGGGGTGCCCGGGAATCGGAGCAGATGGATTTCTCCGACTACGATCTTACGCCGGAGTTCGAGCTCAATGAGATCCTGTGGAAGTCAGTGCGCGGGGCGCAGTCGGCCATGCCGTTGCCCGTGCGCCATTTTCATTTCCGGTACTGAAGGGAGGCGGTTGCCTCCTCGCCGGTTCTCGGGCCAGGAATTTTTTCGCGCGATTTTAGACAAATCGCCCGGGTCATGACGCTCATTCGCCAGACACACCCGAACTCCGAACGCATGGAGGACGCACTCGAACATGACTTCTGGCAGAAATGGTTTCAGCTCCACAGCCCAAGGCTGCTGCTTTGCGCGCGCCAGTGGACGCGGTCGAGCGCGGATGCCGAAGATGTCGTGCAGGAAGCGTTTGTCCGGTTCTGGCGCCATCAACGTGGGCTGCCCGGCGAGCCCATGGCGTTGCTCGTCACATCCGTGCGCCGGGCGGCGCTCGATCTCGCCCGCCGCGATGGCCGCCGCACGGCGCGGGAGGAGCGCGCTGGCGGTGGCCCTGAAGATCGGGTCGCACTCTTTGAGAACCCCTTTGCGGGCGAGGAACGCCGTCTTGCCATTGAGGATGCGCTGCGGCGCCTGCCGCCCGAGCAGCGCGAAGTCATGGTGCTCAAGATCTGGGGCGAGCTCACCTTCGAGCAAATTGCCGCGGAACTCAGCCTTTCCCCCAACACCGCCGCCGCGCGTTATCGCTACGCGCTCGCGGCCCTCCGCCACGAACTAGCCGCCGCCGATTGCCATGGATGACGAACTCCACCAACTCGAGGCTGAACTCAAACGCCTTCGTCCGATCGCGCCATCGGCGGAACTGTTTCGACGCATTGCCGGCGACCTCGCGCCGGCCCAGCCGCGCGAGCGACGAGCGGGCATGCCGTGGTTTTGGGCCGTTACCGTGCCGGCGACGGCGGCGGCCTTGATCGTCTTCTCGCTCGGCCGGCGCGATGCGGCGATGACGCCGCGTCGCGCTGAAGTATCCGGGGTGGCGGCCGAGAGGGCCGGCGAGGCGCTCAAGCCGGTTGCGGTCGAGAATGTCCTCTACTCCGCGCAGGACGAAGGCTGGGTGACGCTCGAGGACGGCACGCCGGCGCGCCGCGAACGTCTGAACTATGTCGATACGATCATCTGGAAAAATCCGCGCACGAAAGCCTCGCTCACCTGGAACGTGCCGCGCGAAGAGGTCCGCATCGTGCCGGTTTCCTTTCAATAGTTCGCCCGTGTCCAGCACGTCGCGACCTCGAAGAATTTAACCATGAAAACATCCATCCCCAGAATCATCACTGCTCTCGCACTCACCGCGGCGCTGCCCGCGCTCCATGCCGGCGAGGCCAACAAGCCGACGAAGAAGGAGGAAAGGAAGGAGTTGCGCGTCATCGTCGGCAAGGATGGCGAAGCCGGGCATCCCGGTGCCCGCATCGAACGCCGCGTCTTCGTGCATCCCGGCGGCGGTGGCGGGGAAAAGGAAGTTGTCACGTTTCTCGGGATCGAAACGTCGCCCGTGTCCCCCACCTTGACGGCCCAACTTGGTCTGCCAAACGGTTCAGGACTGGTTGTGGCGCACGTCGTGCCCGACAGCCCCGCCGCCGGGACGCTGCAGCTCCATGACATCCTGTTGAAGCTCGATGACCAGATACTCGTCGAGACCCGCCAGCTCTCGGTCCTGATCCGAAATCACAAGGAAGGCGACGAGGTCGCACTCACGTATCTCCGCGGCGGCAAGCAGGCGGTGGCGAAGGTGAAACTGGGGAAGCACGAGGTGCCGAAGGTGGGCGCCCTGTTTGAGCACGCGTTGCCCGGCGGCCCGGGGCATGTCATTGGCTTCGGCGCAGGTGCCGGCCCCGGTCGGTTCGAGGCGCCGCTGCCCGGCGGCGACGGGCGGCGGGAGGAGGTCGATCGCGTGCTTTCGCTCATCCAGCGGGCGCCGGCCGGCGGACCGCCGCGCATGCAGATCGAACGCAAGGCCGGTCCGGGTTTTCGCGCGATGAGCATCAACACGGGCAACAGCAGTCTGAACTTCAGCGACGAACAGGGCTCGCTCGATCTCACCTTGAAGGACGGTCGGAAGACACTCGTGGCGAAGGACGCGAAAGGCGGGGAACTGTTCTCGGGCCCCGTGACGACGCCCGAGGAGCGGCAGGCGATGCCCACAGGCGTGCGCGAGCGACTCGAAAAACTCGAAGGGATGCACGACATCACGTTTCGCACGGACGGCGACTTCCAGGGGGCGGAGACCCGGGTCTTTCGTCCCGCCGGCCGTGGCATTTCCATGCCGCCGCCGCCGTTGCCGCCGCCGCGGGCGCCGGCATTTCTCTGATTTCGGATTGCAGTCAGGCTGAGCGGGTCTGCGGGTCGCAGCACCAAGCGGGTCGGGGTGCTGCCGCGAAATCGCCTTCACCGGCATGACGACGGCGGTTTCTTGACGGCTCGGTTGGTCCAGACCAACTTCCTGCCTGCGTGACTGCTGCCCCTCGCGATCTCCCGCGTAAACTCGGTTTGTTCGATGCGACGATGATCGTCGCGGGGACGGTGATGGGTTCAGCGATCTTCTTGGTTCCAAGTGCGGTGGCGAAGGCGTTGCCGCACCCATTGCTGATCGCCGCCGTGTGGATCGTGGCCGGAGTCCTCACCTGGTTTGGCGCGCTGGCTTTCGCCGAACTCGGCGCGATGTACCCGGCGAGCGGCGGACTATACGTTTATCTGCGTGAGAGCTGGGGCAGGCTGACGGCGTTCCTCTTCGGTTGGGCGTTTCTGCTGGTGATTCGCTCCGGGGGCACCGCGACATTGGCCGTGGGATTTTCAATCTACGCCGGTCACTTCATCCCGCTCACGCCCGTCGGCGCGAAAATCACCGCCGTTGGCGTGATCCTGTTGCTGACCCTCGTGAACTGCCGCGGCGTACGGTTGGGCGCGACGGTCCAGAATATCGTGACCATCGCGAAAGTCCTGGGCATCGCGATTCTGATCGGCAGCGCGCTCTTTAGCCCGCAGCCCTCGGCGCTCACGTGGTCCGCGCCAGTGGCGTTTGCCTGGAGCGATTTCGGAATCGCAGCGATCGCCTGCCTTTGGGCCTACCAAGGCTGGTTTGTGGGGGGCATGGTGGCGGGTGAGATCAAGCGTCCGGAGAGGAACCTGCCATTGGCGCTGTCGCTCGGTGTCGGCGGAATCATCGTGATCTACCTGAGTGCGAATCTCGCCTACCTGCACATTCTGACCGTGCCGGAGGTGGCCGGGGCCGAACGCGTGGCGGCACTCATGGCCAGTCGCACGCTGGGGGAGATCGGCGCTTCGGTGGTGTCGTTGGTCATCCTCGTCTCCATCTTCGGCGCGCTCAACGGCGGCATCATGGGCGGTTCGCGTGTTTTCTTTGCGATGGCGCGCGATGGACTGTTCTTCAAAAAAATCGGCGAAGTGCACCCAAAGTATGAGACACCGGCGTTCGCGATTCTGGTTCAAGGGGGTTGGGCGACGTTTCTCGCCCTCAGTGGCACGTACGAAAAACTCTTCTCCTATGTCATCTTTTCCTCGTGGATTTTTTACGGGCTGGCAGTGGCGGGGGTGTTCGTCCTCCGGAAACGGCAACCCGATTTTCCGCGGCCCTATAAAATGTGGGGCTATCCTGTGACGCCGGCGTTGTTCGTGCTCACGGCGGCGTTGTTTGTCGTCAACACGCTCGTGACCAAACCCGTGCCGTCGCTCCTGGGCCTGGTCTGCGTCGCGAGCGGCGTGCCGGCCTACCTGTTCTGGCGGCGATCGTGCTGAGGCACGAAGCGACGCCGCCGGCCCGCGGTATCATTGGAGCGGTTATTCGAGCGGCGGGTTGATCGTTATTCGAAGATGCGGATCGGAATGCCCATGCGGTCCGGTTTCGGCGTCCCGAACTCGCGGGCGGTTGTTAGCGCAGTCGGACAAATCGCCGGCTCAGTCCATCTTTACGCCGACCTTCAATGAACGTACGTTGACTCTGCTAAGGGCATAAAATGAAATAAAGCGTATATTTCATGGCTCGATCGACACGCTGGAGTTTTGAAACCGTTCGTTTATCATTTAAATACAACTAGATAGAAATGTAAGATCAAGTTTAGAACACGTCGGACGCTTTCAGTAAAAGTCTATTTCCGATGTTGACACAAATTATTTCATTATTTTCTTCGAGTATATCATACAGCGAGTTGTTGATCGTACCACCTCGCACCTCTCTGACGCGATGAGCCAGGCCGCGTTGGTTTGTCACCAAGTTTTCCAATCGTCATCCCAACCTAACTCCACGGACCCCCATGAGCAATGTGCGTTATCCGTTTGTTCGCAGCCTCCTCGCTGCTTTTGTCCTATGTCTTGCCCCGCTCGGTGTTCGCGCCAGCGATATTTCCGGGCGTGTGATTGTCGGGACCGCTGGTAACTCGCTACCCGGGGCGTCCATTGCCGTGGTCGAGTCCGGCCAGACCGCAATCTCCGACAGCGAAGGTCGGTTTCGCCTGAACAATGTTGCGCCGGGAACGGTCACGTTGCGCGTCGAATATTCCGGTTTCGACGCGGAGACCATGGTGGTCAGCGTGCCGGCCACCGGCACGGCGATCGCTTCGGTCAGCATGGGCAAGGAAATTGTCCGGCTCGAGAAGATGGTGGTGGAAGGCTATCACGAGGGGCGTTCCCGCGCGATCCAGCAAAAGTTCAACCAGGTAAACATCTCTGACATCATTTCGGCCGACTCCATCGGCAATCTGCCCGACCGGAATGTTTCCGAGGCCACGGGACGCTTGCCGGGCGTGAGCACCACGGGAATGGATCAAGGCGAGAGCTCCTACGTTTCGATTCGGGGTATCGAGCCTAACCTCAACCAGGTGCTGCTGGACGGCGCGGTCATGGCGGCCCCGGGCGGCTCCCGCCTCGGCCGCGCGGTGCCGTTGGATGCCCTGGCCGCGACCCAGGTGTCGCAGATCGAGGTGACCAAGAGCGTTACGCCCGATATGGACGCCAATTCGCTGGGCGGCACCGTCAACATCAAGACCGTCGGACCCTTCGACCGTGAGGGGCGCCAGCTCGCCGGCACCATCCAAGGCAATTATAACGAGACGACGGAGAATACGGACCTTCTCGTCAAGGTGGGCGCCTCGTCGCTCTTTGGGGAAAAGAAGCTTTGGGGTATTGCGGCCAGCGCCAACTACGACAAGCGTAGCTACTCCAACCACTGGCTGCAGACCACCTGGAATCTGCGCACCATCAGCGGGAACAACGTTTATCTGCCAACCGGCTTGGAAATCAAACCCGAGCATGGCAGCATCACTCGCACGGGCGGTAATCTAGCCTTCGAGTTCCGGCCCGATGCCAACACTCAGATGTATCTGAAGCCGAGCTATTCCCTGCAAAAGCGCGATGAGGAGACGTTTGAAATCCTCTACTCCGTGGACAACGCCGCCCAATACGTGACGCTGCTTTCGCCCACCAAGGCGGCGTTTGCCGGCAATCGTACCCGCACGGAACGGCGCCAGTTCATCCTCAACAAGGAGCAGAGCGTGTTCAACCTGGTCGGCGGCATCAAGAAGGTCATCGGCAACTTCACGATTGAACCCATGGCAAGCTGGTCCGGGGCCAAGGAAAAGACCCCGCTCAACAACGTTCTCGCCTTCCGCAACAACACGGGCAACACGGGCCCGATCACCATCGATTGGGGCTCCTTTGATTTCAACAGCTTCCAGGTGGATCCGGCGGTCGACACTTACGACAAATACCCGCTCCGCCGCACGCGCGAGGATTCCGGCCTCACCGACGAAAAGACGTTCACGGGCAAAATCGACGTGAAGTGGGCGTCCGACAACATCTGGGGGCGCAAGGGCTTTCTGAAGACAGGGTTCAAGTATCTCCAGCGCGACCGCACGGTGGACCTTACGTCCCAGCGGTTGGTCCCGGTCGGCAACTGGACCCTGTCCACGATCGGCGCCAACAGCGTCCTGCCTTCGGTCCCGGTCTATAAAGGACGGTACGAAAGCCTCTTCCTCCTCAACCCCGATCCGATTTGGTCCTACATCCGGAGCAATCCGGCGCGGACGACAACCAGCGCCGCGGAGCAGGCGGCCAATTCGACCGAGGACGATTACTCGACCAAGGAATACATCTATGCCCTCTACGGCATGGGCAGCATCACGATCGACAAGCTGACGCTGGTGGGCGGTCTACGATGGGAAAAGACCGATGCCACGATTCGGGCCGTCGAGGCCCGCACTTTTGCCGGTGCGTTCGTGGGCTATTTCCCGGCTTCAGGTAATTCCAGTTTTGGCGAATATTGCCCCAACCTCCAGGCCGTCTACCGCCTCGCCGACCGCACCCGGTTGCGCGCGGCGATCACGAGGACGATCGGCCGTCCCGCCTACGAGGACACCCGGCCGTTCGCCAACTTCCAATACCAGGCGCTGGGCGGGGCGGCCCTCAATCCGGCCTTTGCCTACACCGGTTCGCTCAACGTCGGCAACCCGGACCTGAAACCCTACTCGGCGACGAACTATGATCTGTCGCTCGAGTGGTATCCCAAGCGCACCGCCGGCATCATCGCGGTGGCCGCTTTCCGCAAGGACATCAAGAATCCGATCTATGGATATACCCAGTTGCAGGAATATGTGAACTACGGGGGCCTCGGCATGCAGTCGCTTTCGCTCACGAGCAGGTTGAATGCGAACAGCGGCCGTGTCAGCGGCGTGGAGTTGAACGTCTATCAGCCGTTCAAGTTCCTGCCCTCGCCGTGGGACGGTTTCGGCCTCGATGCGAACCTGACCTATATCAGTTCGGATGCGAAGGTTCCCACCCGGCCCAATGACAAGCTGCCGTTCTTCCGCCAGCCGACGGCGATCCGCAATGTCACGCTCTTCTATGAAAAGATGGGATTTTCGGGCCGGGTCGCCTACACCTATTCTGACGAGCAGATTGAGACGCTGGGCGCAGACTTGCTCAACGACCGCTACCGGGTGCCACGCTTCCAGATCGACGTGCAGGCCCGCTACCGCATCAACAAGAGCTACTCCATCACCGCCTCGGTGCGCAACCTGACCCGCGAGAAGGAACAGCGGTCCACCGGCGTCTTCTCCCTGATGCAGTACAGCCGGGTGCTCGACCGCGACTACAAGCTCGGCCTGGATTTCAACTTCTGACCGCGCCCGCCAACGTCACGCCTTCCGACTTCGTGCCGAACGTGCGCTGGCGGACGCACCGCTGGAGCGGGGCTCCCCGTCCTCATGCCACCGGATCGGGCGGAGTCGGTGCGGTTGCGGATCAACTCGATGGCGCGACCCCTTGAGGAAAAACCACATGACGCAGGTCGGCCGTCTTTTTGTCTGCGCGCTCGCCTTGTTGTGGGGCGGCGGGCCGGACCCGTTGGCGGCGGCGGAGCCGCCAGCCGCTCCGGCCCGGGCTCCCGGTACCGTTGCGTTGATGTCGTTCAACATCCTCCATAGCCTCAATCCGCTACCGCCGGCGAACTGGAAGAGCCGCCGTCCGTTGGTCTGGCATTTGATTCGGCATCACGCTCCGCATGTGATCGCGCTCCAAGAGGTGCTCGATGATCAGTTGCGGGACTTTGTCACGGAGTTCGGCCGCGACTATGCCTGGGTGGGGCACGGGCACAGCGGGCCACGCAGCGGGGAAATCCTGCCCATCGCGTGGCGGCGCGACCGTTTCGAATTGGTCGCCCACCTGTTCTTCTGGCTGTCGCCGACGCCAGACGTGGTGGGGTCGAAAGGGTGGGGAGGCCGCTTCCCGCGCGTTGCGACCCAGATCCGGCTGCGGGAGAAAACCACCGGCCGCGAACTGGTGGTCGTGAACCTCCACTGGGAGGCGGACAACGAACTGATGGAGGCGCGCCGAGAAAGCGCGCGCCTGCTGCTTGCCCGGACGGCGCGGCTGCCCGCCGATCTGCCGGTGATGTTGGTGGGTGACTTCAATGTGATCCCGACGCGGGAGAAGCGTCGCGAGCCCTACCGCATGCTCACGGAGGACGGCCGCCCGCCCGCGTTCGCGGATGCCTGGCTGGTTGCGGCCGAGCGGCGTGGACCTGAAACCACGACCAACCGCCTGCGCCCCGCACCGAATCTGCAGGAGGGGCAGCGCAAGGACTGGATTCTCTTCCGCGGCCCGGTCCGGATTTCCCGCGTCACGGTGGACGATTACCACCGCGACGGCATTTATCCCAGCGATCACCTGCCCGTGATCGCGGAGTTCTCGTGGTTGCCGCGACCCGAAAGTGCGTCTCCCCGCTAGGCGTGGTTGTATTCCTTCCCTGGTGACGGAGTTCCTCGGCGCAACGGGGCGCCGGTCGTGCGACCCGCGGGGCGGAGATGCGGCACCAGACTGACGGTAGGCCGCCCGTCAGTGCACGACGATCGTGCCGAACGACACCACCTGCATCCCGGTCGGTCCGGCGGTCAGGGTGCACGCGGTTCCGCGGGGCACGAGCAGCGTGTGTCCCTGGCGCACGGCGGCCGGTTCGTGGCCGACCTGGATCGAGCCCGTGCCAGCCACCACGAAAAGCGTCTGCTCCTTGGCGGGGTCGGCGGCGATAACCGCGGGCTCCACACCCGCGAGTTGCCAGGCCAGCGCCTCACACTGCTGCGTCTCGGTCCGGGCGAGCAGCACCACGCCTGCACCGCCGGTGGTGGGCAGCGCGATTCGTTTGCCGCGGCGGACTGGGGCCGGCCGCGAGGTGAGGTCCGCGTCCGCCTCCGCGCGTTGTTGCTCGGCCTGCTGCCGGCGCGTTTCCTTGACCTTGTTGATGTGGTCCGCAAACGAGGCGTGGCCCTCCTTGCTGGCGTCGAGAAACGCGTTGAACAGGAAATACGTCAGCCGATCGGCGCCGCGGTTGATCGTCTGATGGACGACGCCAGCCGGGACATAAAACAGATCCCCCGGGGCGGCCGGAAAACTCTCGCCGCCGATCACCACCTCGCCGCGGCCGGCGGTGACCAGGAAGTTCTGTTCCTTCGCGGTGTGGGCATGGGGCGGCCCATCCAGACCCGGATGCCACGAATTGATCCCCACCTCGGTGAGTTCGGTCTCGGAGCGATCGATGAGCACGATGATTTGGTTGAGGCCGGCGACATCGAGTGTCTGGCCCTGGGATGGGTGGCGGCAGATCATGGGGAGAAAGGAATCGGGTTTGAGTTGGAGTCGCGCTCCCCCGAAATCAAGGGTGAAGGTCGGTGAAATAGCGCGTCGGACGCGGCGCACGTATTTCAATCTATTGCATTTTTACGCCGGGCTCCGTTGCCTTGAACCCGTGAACCCGTTCCGTTTGCCGACCCGGCGGTCCGGTCGTTGCTTCGTTCCCTTGCTGCTGGCGCTGTGCCTCTTGGCACCAGCTTGGGCGAGCTCCGCCCGGCTCGTGATCCTCCACACGAATGATCTCCATGACCGCGTGCGCGCCGGTGATCAGGGACAGGGCGGCCTGCCGTATGTGTCCGGCTACATCCGGCAGGTGCGCGCGGAGCGGTCCGACGTGCTGGCGCTCGACGCCGGCGATGTGGCGGAGAAGGGCGACCTCGTCGCGTTTCGTACCCATAGCGTCCTGACCTACGAGGCGCTCGGGCGCATTGGCTACGACGCCGTGACGATCGGCAACCACGATCACGAAAGCACGGATTACACGTGGCTGCACCGTTACGAGCAGGCGATGGGCCGGCCGTTCGTTTGCCTCAACCTGCTCGACCGTTCCGGCGCGCCCGCTTTCGCGCCCTCGCGGATCGTAGAGCGCAACGGCCTGAAGGTGGGCATCATCGGGCTGATCGTTCCGCGGCAGGAGCAGTGCCTCGACCACGCGGAGTCCGGCCGGGCGCTCGCGCGCGAGGCAGTGCGTCTGCGTGCGGCCGGCGTGCACCTCGTGATCGCGCTCTGCCACGAGGGCACGCATCGGTGCACGGAGTGGGCCCGCGCCGCGCCCGAGGTGCAGGTTTTTGTGAGCGGACACACGCACGAGGTGTTGGCCGCACCCGTCGTCGTCCCGGAGACCGGCGCCCTCATCGTGCAGGCCGGATGCTACGCGCGTTTTGTGGGCCGGCTCGAACTCGAGGTTGATCTCGCCACGCGAAAGATCGTGCGCTCCGCGGGCGCGCTGGTGCCGATGCAGCACGACCGGGTGCCGGTTGACGGGACGCTGCTCGCGCTCGTGCGCGAGCGCGAGCAGGCGCTCGCCCCCGAGGCGACCGAGCCGGTCTTTGCGAATCCGGCGGAGGTCGGCGGCGCGGCGCTGGCCCGGCTCGCGGCCGAGGGGCTGCGGCGCGCCACCGGGGCGGATGCCGCCTTCTGCCATCCGTATCAGGTGATCCGCGACACACTGCCGCCGGGCAAGATCGACGTGAATGCCCTCTTCCGGACGGGCGGGCAGCGCGGGCACGAGAATGTGCTGGTCGAACTCACGGGCACGCAAATCGAGGCGTACATGAACGCGCTCCTGTCGGTGCAAAAGGAGCCGCCCGAGTGGACCGGGTTCCGCGTCACCGCGGTGACCGCCGCCGGGGGCGAACAGTATCGCGTGGAACTGGAACCGCAGCAGCGGTATCGTGTCGTCATGCCGCGGATCGAATGGGAGACCCGCTTTCTCCGCCTGGCGAACCGGATGCGCGAACAGAATCCCCGGCATCCGCTGGCCACGCACCCGGGCGCAACCACACCCGTGGAGGCAACCTTCACGTCCGCCCTGCGTGCCTACATCAACGTGCTGCTCGTCGAGGGTGACACCGTGCAGGCCCGCGCGGAGCAACTCGCCCGACTTCGGAGGAACTGACGATGACCGCAACAAATCCCCCGTCTACGTCTGTCGCTGCTGTTCGCCGGCTGGCCTTCGTCCTTGTGCTGGCGTCGGCGCTGCACGCCCAGCGCGACGAATTGCCGCAGCACGCGCCGCCTGAGGCGTGGCTGCCTGGAGAAACTCTGCCGTATTTCGGCAGTGAGAACCCGTGGAACCGGCGGTTCTTCATCACCGAACAGCCGCCGCGGATCGGCCAGCCGCAGTTGCTGCTGCTGCTCGATGGCCGCGTGGCGGAGGCGGTGGCATGGTGCGAGCAGCGTCTCGCGGTCGACCGCACGGAACTCGAGTCGCTCTACGTGCTGGCCCTGGCCCGCGGCCAGCAGGATCGGCTTGAGGACGCCAACCGCGCGCTCGAGACCGCGCTGGCCCTCGGCCTGCCTCCCGGCCGGCTGCTCGCGGATCGCAGCCCGCTGATGGCGCGGCTGCATGCGACTCCGGCGTGGCAACGCGTCGCGCGCGAATCCTCCGGCCTCCTGCATGGTCCGTTGCTTGGCGCGATGACGCCGCACGGTGTGCGGGTCTGGGTGCGCACATTGGCCGAGTCCGAGGTCGAGGTGCGCGCCAGCGCGCGCGGCGACTTTGACCAGCCGGACGCCCGCGCCACCGGGCACACCCGCGCGGCCGACGACTATACCGGTGTCGTCACCGTCGCGGGGCTCCAGCCTGCGACGCGCTACCGCTATCAGGTGCGGCTCGACGGCCGGCCCGTGCCGCAGGGCGAGGGCTGGGAGTTCCGCACGTTTCCACGTGTGAACGTTTCGGATACCGTGCGCATCGCGTTTGGCGGCTGCGCGAAATACTTCCCCGCGCACGAGCGCAACTGGGACACCATCCGCCTGCGGCGGCCCGACGCGTTTCTCCTCACGGGTGACAATGTCTACCTGACGCTGCCAGGAGCGGTCGGTCCCCTGCACAACTACACCTATTACCAGCGCCAGTCGCGACCCGAGTTTCGGCGCCTCGTGGCTGGCGTGCCGACGTTTGCCATCTGGGATGATCACGACGCCGGCATGGACGACATCTTCCTCGGGCCGTTCCCTGACAAGCCGGCCTGGAAGGTCGAGTATCTCGAACTGTTCCGCCGCAACTGGAACAACCCTGCCAACGGCGCGCCGCCCAAATGGCCCGGAGTCTGGCACAGCGTGCGGGTCGGGCCGGTCGAGTGCTTCATGCTCGACGGGCGTTACTACCGGGAGAACTTCCTGCTCCCGAAACCGTCGATGCTCGGCCCGGTGCAAAAGGCGTGGCTCAAGCGCGCGCTGGCCGCCTCGACCGCGCCCTTCAAGCTGCTCGTGTCTCCGGTGGCGTGGGCGGACGATGCCAAGATTGAGCAGACGCCGGCGGGCGTGACCGTCTACGCCAAGGACACCTGGTCCGGGTTTCGCGACGAGCGCGCGGAGATCTTCGATTTTCTCGCGGAGCAAAAGATCGGCGGGGTCATTCTGCTGTCAAGCGACCGCCACCGCCACGATGTCCGGATCAACCGGCGGCCCAAGGGCTATCCCCTGCTCGAGATCGAAACCGGGTGGCTGACGAACGAGGCGGGCACGAGCGGTTCCGGCCGGCCCGTCTTCGAGTATCTTGGCGGCCCGGGTTTTGGCTTCCTGACATTCGAGCCCGCCGGGGCCGAGCCGCGCGTCGTGGCCGAAATTGTCACGATCCAAGGCGAGCCGGTGTTCCGGCGCGAGGTGAAGCTGAGCGAGCTGCGCGACGACTGAACCGGCCACCCCCTACCGCAGTGCGGAAAATTGAATTGGGCGGAAATCGGGCGCGCCGGCGGTGTTGCCATCCTGCGGCGGTTCCTGCGCCACGGCGTTTTCCTCATGAAGGCGATAGTTGGCGCAGCCCTGTTTTTTGGGGCGTTGCTCGCTACCAGTCCGGCCCGAAGCTCAACGCCGTCCGACCGGATGGCGCCGACCCGCGCTCGCGGTCGTATCCGAGACTCCGTTACTTCGCCTGTTCCAGATAGTATTTCCGCGCGTTCTGGATGGCCTGCAGCAGCGCGGGCCGGTGCCGGCGGAGATACTCCAGGTTGGGGACGTAATCGCCCGCCTCCCGGGCCAGGTATTTCAGCTTATCCTCGTCGAGGCGCCGCTCCAGTTCGTCGAGGCGGGCCAGCCAGACGCGGGCAAGCGCTTTGGCGCGATCATGGTGCGCGAGGCCGGGGGTTCCCGCGACCGTGACATAAATGGCCCCCGAATGGGAGAGTGATGCCGGGGCGCCGCGGTAGCGGTTGCGAAAGGGCGGGACAAAGCCGTCGGGCGGGCTCGCTTCGCCCACCTTGTCGCCCCAGGAACGCACCGCCAGCCAGCAGGACTCGTCGATTCTTTGTTCGAACTGGCAGCGGATTTCGCCCGGGGATCCGGCGCGCGGAAAACTTTTCAACAGCTGTCCGTTGCGCACCACTTCCAGCCGGTTCAGGTCGTCCCGCGCCGGATCGCAGCGGACGCGCGCCTCGATCACGACGGTTCCGGCCCCCGGCAGGACAAGCTCCTCCCCCATGCCCTTGCCGCTCACGCGAAATTCCAGGATGGGTCCGTTCGTGACGAAGGTTGCGCCCCGGCGGATGCCCTCCAGCCATGCGTCCACGGCCAGCGGTCCCTTCACCGCCGTGTAAAACCGCTCCCGCCCGGGCAGGCTGGGCACGGAACCGTAATCCGTGCCGGCCGTAGGCGACATTCGGATACCCGAATTGAGGATCTCATACCAGATGTCGTAATGCGCATCCCAGCACTCCAGCACCTCGATGAAATCGAGCAGGCCACCGGGTAGATCCACGGCGAGCCCCGCCTGGGCTTCGGAGCCGACGCCCCAGTGGGCGTATCCGCTCAATCCGCCCTGCCGGCGCGCTTCCTCCCAGAAGTTCCGGAAGATCAGATACCCTTCCGGGAGATGGATGGGCGCCTTGGCCCCGAGGACAATGGTGTGGCCCATGAAATGGACCCTCGGATTCTCCTGGCCCGAGACCAGCAGGTAGTCGCCCTCACGGTAGACTCCGGCCGGGCCGTGGGCGTATTGGGGCGAGGCGGCGAAACTGTTCCAGGTGCCGAACTGCAGGAGGTTGGCGACGTTGAGGTCTTCGGCCTGCATCCATTGGGCCAGGCCGTGATTCATCTCCGCCAACGGACGGCTGATGTGGAGGTGATCGTCCGCGCTGAACCAGCCCTGCTCCGGCAGGTTGATCCAACGTGAGAGCGGAATCTTGAGCGAGACGGTTTCGCCGGCCGCGATCCGGACCTCGCGGGTCTCGAGCGTGAACTCGATCCCCTTGAAAACTCTCAGCCGGTAGGTTCCGGCCGGGAGCGTGATCCGCGACGTCCCGGTGCTGTAGAACTGAGTGGTCCGGGTGTAGGGATTGTCGATGGGCCGGGCCAGGTAGGAAAGCGCCCTGGCCAGGTCGCCCTGCCACGGCGCCACCCGATCCGGGTAGCCGGGCCCCACAAGAATCGCATCGTCGGCGACATAGGCCTTGCCCGCGGCGTCGAGGAGTTCCACCCGGGCCGGTGTGGCTGGGCCTCCCGGCTTGTCGCTGATCGCCAGGTCCAGCGTCCCTGATTTCGGCTGCGCCGCGGACAGACTCCCCGCGATGGCCCAACCCACCATCAAGCCGATCCTCAGGATTCGCTTTTTCATGGTTCCGTTCTTCACGGGTGCTGCGCCGGCAAGAAACGATCCAGGGAAAATCGGGCGGCTATCCCGACCGCGGCCATGCCGGCGGTTGTCCTGGCCAATCACGGAACGCGTTCTTTGGTCCGGTTATTTTTTCAGCAAGTCGAGCACCTGCTCCTCGATGTCCTCGGCGCGGAGGCCGAAGAAGCGCAGCATCTGTTCGTTCGTGCCGGACTTGCCGAAAACATCCCGGACGCCGATGCGCCGGAGTTTCGCGGGGGATTTTTCGGCGATGACCTCCGCCACCGCCGAGCCGAGGCCGCCGTAGATGTTGTGATTGTCGACCGTGACGATTCGCCCGGTCTCCTGGGCTGCCTGCACGATGGCCTGCTCGTCCACCGGCTTGAGCGAACTCATGTTGATGACCCGCGCCTGGATGCCCTTCCGGCCGAGGCTTTCGGCGGCCTGCAGGGTGTTGCCCATCAGGTCACCGTAACTGATCAGGGTCACGTCCGAGCCGGATCGCAGGGTGACACTCCGCCCCAGCTGGAACTGATAGTCGTCCGGCACAAACTGCGGCACGGGATCGCGGCCGACCCGGATATACATCGGTCCGCGGTGCCGGGCGGCGTAGTGCAGTATGCTGCGCGTCTCCACGGCATCCACCGGTTGCACGACGGTCATGTTGGCCATGGACCGCATGATGCCGATGTCCTCGAGGGATTGGTGGGTGGCGCCGTTCTTGCCGACGAAGAGGCCGGCATACAGCCCGAGGATCTTGACGTTCAGGTTGGGCAGGGCGATCGAGGCCATCACCTGATCGCAGGCCCGCCGGCTGCAGAACACGCAGATCGTCGAGGCAAAACAGGTGTAGCCGACCGTGCTCAGGCCGCCGGCGATGCTCATCATGTTCTGTTCGGCGATGCCGACCTGGATAAACCGGTCGGGGAAACGCTTCTTGAACGCGACGGTCTTGCCCGGCGTGCAGAAATCCGCGTCGAGGAGCGCGATGTTGGGGTCCGTTTCGCCCAACTCCACGAGAGTCGAGCCGAGAACATCCCGGGGTGCGAGGTGTGGTGACATCAGTGGTGCTCCTTCATTTGGGCCAGGGCTTGCGCGACTTCGTCCGGCGGGCAGCCCAGCTCCTTGAGCGTGCCGGCCACCTGCGCCTCGGTCATGGACACCGAATGGCTTTCCGCCGTGTCTTCCACAAACGAGAGGCCGCGGCCCTTGACGGTGTGGGCGATGATGATGGTGGGCTTGCCCTTGACCCGGCGGGCCTCCTCCAGCGCATGCGCCACCTGAACGACGGAGTGGCCGTTGACCTCGATCACATGCCAGCCGAAGCTGACCCACTTGTCGTAGAGGGGTTCGAGCGACATAATCGCCTGCACCCGGTCCGTGAGGGCGAATTTGTTGTAGTCGAGGATGGCCACGAGGTTGTCCAGCTTGTGGTTGGGGGCGAACATGGCGGCCTCCCAAATCTGCCCCTCGGCCGACTCGCCATCGCCGATCATGACATAGACCCGGAAATCCTTGCCGCGCATCCGCGCACCGAGCGCCATGCCGATGCCGGCGGACAGGCCTTGTCCCAGCGGGCCCGAACTCATCTCAATGCCGGGGCACAACCCGAGTTCCGGGTGCATTTGCAACGGGCTGTCGATCTGGTGGAGGGTCGGCAGCAACTCGTCCGAAATCCAACCCACTTCGGAAAACATCGCATAGAGCGCCGGGCAACCGTGTCCCTTGGAGAGGACAAAGCGATCGCGGTCGGGCCAGTTCGGGTTCTTCCGGTCCAAGCGCATCTCCTTGAAATATAGCACCGACAGGATCTCGGCCATCGACACCGCGCCGCCGGCATGCCCAACGCCGGAACAAGCGATCATTTTGACAACCTTGACCCGGACGCGCCGGGCGATCTCGTCTAGGGTGCCTGCGTCGACGACTTCGAGACTCATGATGGTGGTGTGGAAAAAAATTGTGGGATGTTTCCGGGCGCCTCCTGTCGGTGGGTGGCCGGAAACACGGTTAAAAAAAGTGCCGCAACGCGAAACCGAAGTGAACGACGAAGCGGCACCGTAACGCGCCAGATGCAAAGCCGGCGCCCGCGGGAGGGAAGGCTAAAATAAGCGAAAATAGCGCCGCCCTCGTCGCTTGCTATCGAGGGGTGAAATTGCCCCAATGAAATAGGATCCCATGAAGACCTTCCCCTGGTTTTTTCTGCTCGGCGCCGCGATCGTGTTCGCCGCCGGCCCGGGCGTCCGCGCCTCAGCCGCCGCGCTGGCCCCACGGGGACCAAGAGGTTCGAATCGGCCGGTTGGAGTCAGG
Organism: Opitutaceae bacterium; assembly: GCA_044344465.1. Classification (GTDB taxonomy): domain Bacteria; phylum Verrucomicrobiota; class Verrucomicrobiia; order Opitutales; family Opitutaceae; genus ER46. The sequence goes on along the minus strand of JBIJCX010000009.1, from coordinate 8,743 downwards.
CCAGCACGCTTTCACCTGGGGTGAGTCGGAAACGGTCAGGTTTCGGAACGTGATTTCAGCCTTCGCCACCACCGATTCCGTTCCGGGGCGTTGCGGAAAAAGGCAGTGAGGTTGCGACCCGCAGCCTTTGGCTCTCCGCGATTGAGCGCCGTGGCAGCCCATCGGATGCCGGCGTCGCACTACCGCCATGACGCCGAAATTGGCGAGACGTCAGGCTCGAAATATCACTTTCCGAAACCTGACCCGTTCCGGTCCCTGACCCGTTCCGGTCCCCTTCCGCCGCCTACGGTGCGACCCTCGAGAAAATCGGCGCCGTGCAGGCGCACGATCTCACCCAGGTGCTTTCCGCCTTGGACGCCTGCCGCGCCTGACCGTTCCGCGCATCCGCCGCGATCTCGAACTGCGCCGGCTTGAGCCTCCGATTCGCTCCGGCTGAGAATCCCCGCGGTACGGAGATCGCGGAATCTGGCCCCGGCCCATTGACAGCATCGGCTCGCTGCGTATCGGTCCCCGCCGATGAAACTCCCCTCGCTCTCCTGGTGGCTGCTCGGCTACGGCGCCTTCGTGTTCTCAATGGGTGTAATCGGCTACCTCTCGAATCCCGAAAAAGCGGCCACGGCGCTGAAGTCGGGCGGCCTGGTGGCCGGGCTGGCCGTGGTCTGGGCGATCGGCTGGATTTTCCAGCGCCGGTGGGCGCTGTTTGGCGCCGCCGCGACGCTGGGCCTCGTGGGGGCCGCCTTCGTCTGGCGCTCGACTGTCAGCTGGCTGGCCTATTTTTCCGGCGAGAGCCAGAAGCTCACCGCCGCCCTGCTGATCTCGGCGATGCTCGTCGCCACGGTTGTCGTGTTGCCCAAGGTGCTCACGGGCATCCGGGCTTCGCGCCGGGCCGCCGACCCGGCGTCAACTCAGAGGTGAACCGGGCGTTTGCGGGTTGCCTCCACCTCATCGCAATCACGATGCCTTTGGTCTCGCCCAAGTCGGCTGCAGCAGCACGCCCGAGTCGATCGTCAGTTCGATCGCGGCCGCACGAACCGGCCCTTGCGGAGGCGCCACCGCTGCAACTTGAGCGCGGCCACTTCGGGATCCAGCCGGGCGAACAGCCAGTATGAGAGGCGCTGTTTCAGTCGCTCCCACCACGAGCGGCCCTGCTGGAGCGCGTCGCGGGTGATCGGGATCGCGCGCTGCGCCAGATCGCCTTCAAACTGCGCGCGTGCGATCGCCGCCAGCGTCGCGTTCCGGATGCGCAGCATGATCTCGAAGTTGATGCGCAGACTGCGCGGGTCGAGATTCGACGAGCCGACGAAGACGATATCGTCCACCACGATCAACTTCGCGTGCAGCACCTGCGGCTGATACTCCCAAAGTTCGATGCCCTTGCGCAACAGGCGCCGGTAAAGCGAACGCGACGCGAGTTGCATCAGGCGTATGTCGCTTTTCCCCGCCAACAGGATGCGCACCCGCGCCCCTCGTGCCACCGCCAGTGCGAGCCGGTGACGCAGCCGATGGGGAGGCAGGAAATACGCGGCGGTAATCGCCACGTCCTTCGCGGTCGCCAGATCCCGCCACAACGCGTCGCGCAGTGGGTTACGGCCAAAGCCAGGCTTGATGAACAGCGCCTCAACCTCGTCTCCGTCCTGAGTCGGCACCCGCCGGCGCACGCCACCGTGGGGAAAGGTCCAGCGCTGCCCGGTTGCCCGCTCCCACTGGCGATCAAACTCCGCCGCGAGCACGGCGGCCACCGGTCCGCGCACGCTCACGCCGCCATCGCGCCAACCCACCGTGATGCCGTCGCCGTCGTACTCCGGCGCGATGTTGCATCCGCCGACGAACGCCAGCCTGTCGTCAACCACCAGCAACTTGCGGTGATCCCGGAACGAGAAAGACGCCAGGCGCAATTCATTGAACCAGCGGATCGCCCCGCCGGCCGCCACCAGTTCGGCGAAATAGTCGCGCCCCAGCCCGAACGAGCCGACTGCGTCCACGATCAGCCGTACCCGCGCGCCGCGCCGCGCCGCCGCGGCGAGCGCCGATCTGAAACGATGACCGACCTCCGAATCTTCCCAAAGGAACGTCTCGAGGCAGATGGACGATTGCGCCAGGTCGATGGCGTGCCGTTTGGCTTCCAGCAGATTTTTTCCCGTGCCATGCCAGGTGAAACGGTGGGCGTCGGCCATAACGGTGGCACTGTGAGGCAAGGCGCGCGGCGCAACAACCGGCCATCCGCTCTTATTTGTCGGAGTGGATCGCCCGCAGGGCGAAAACGCACAGCACGACCCCGGGAAGAAGGAGGGCCAGCAGTCCGGGGGTTTCCCGGGCCCATTTCATCTGGTCCAACAACAGCCAGACGCTGCGGAAAACCAAAACCGATGCCAACAAGAGCAGCAGCTCCCAACCGATTAGGTGATTTCGATTATTGGCCATGTGACAGGAAATGGAGGACGCTGGAGCGCCCGCAATGCGGAAAGTTTTCGGAAGGATGCAGGAATCAGTGAAGCTAGCTTGGAGGCAAACTCGGTAACAGGTAGACCTCATTTGGCATGCCCCAACACCAACGGCATCATCGCCAGCATCCATCCGAAATACACTCGCGAAAACTCCATGCGGAGTGAAACGAACGCCGAGCGGCCCTATTGCATGCCGAACGGCGGCAGTGCGAGGTGATAGCGCTGGTGGTTTTAGACGGAACGGTCCGCGTCCGGGGAGGTTCTGGCGGTCGGAGCAGTCGAGTTGTGCGAACGAGAGTTCAGGATCGCGTCGAGTTCTCGGACAAGCTCGCGCACGCGCCGCTCGCTGGTGTCCGGCGCAAGCGAACGGTGTTCTTCGATGTCCTGCACCTTCTGGTAGTTGTTGATGACGGCACCGACGAAGTTGTTGAAGAGTGGGGATTGGACGAGCTTGCGGATGTTCATGTCAGTTCTTCACCCGGTGTGCGGCACTGCGTTGCTGAGGTTCCTCATTGCCCCGGTCGCGAGCCCCCCTCAGGCGCCGCCCTTGCGGGGATCGCCACGCTCAGCACCGTTGCCAGCGCCAGCGTGCCGACGACGACCAGCAGCGACACCGTCGAGTCGATCTTGATCGGATCGGCCTTGGCCATTCCGATTACGTCCAGGTACGGCGGCACGCTCAGCAGCAGCAGCTTCACGCCGACAAACGCCAGGATCAGGATCAACGCCGGCTTCAGGAACCGGAACTTCTGAATCAGTGCCGCCAGGCAGAAGTACAGCGCCCGCAGGCCAAGGATCGCGAAGATGTTGCTCGTGAAAACGATGAAGGGGTCCGGAGTGATCGCGAAGATGGCCGGGATCGAGTCCACCGCAAACACCAGATCGGTGATCTCGACCAGGATCAGCGCCAGAAACAAGGGTGTGATCGCCCAGGTGGCGCTCAGCGAGCCCGCCGGTGCCGGGTCCATCACCTCTGTGCCCGCCGCGTTCTTGGTGTACGTCGGCTTGAGCGTCCGCTTGGTGAAGAAGTTCTGATCGTCGTAGAACTCCGTGACCCGGAAGAATTTCTTGCACACGCGCACCGCGATGTTTTGCGAGACGTCGTCGTTACCCTTGATCAGGGCCATCTTCAGCGCCGTCAGGATCAGGAACCCGCCGAACACGATCAGGATCCACTGGTACTTCAGGATCAGGCCAGCGCCCAGGAAGATCATCCCGCCGCGCATCACCAGCGCACCGATGATGCCCCAGAAGAGCACGCGGTGCTGGTACTTTGGCGGCACCGCAAAGAACGTGAAGATCAGCGCGATGACGAAGATGTTGTCCATCGCCAGCGACTTCTCGACCACGTATCCCACGAGGTACTGCTTCGCCGCTTCCAATCCCTGCACCTCGCCCGACACAATGAGCGGTGCACCGGCCTTGATCGCCTCCGACGTGCTGTACTTGGCCGTGTCCAACCCCAGCCCGAGCCAGTGGTGCGCATACGCCATGTACACAAACCCGCTGAACGCGATGCCGCACGTCAGCCAAATCACTGACCACGTAACCGCCTCTTTCATGGCGACCTCGTGGGCTTCGCGGTGGAATACGCCAAGGTCCAACGCCAGGAACACGACCACCAGACCGATGAACGCCACATACGCCCAGATCTTCAGATCGGCGGGATTCGACGTCACGGTGGTAGCGAGGAGCAGCAGTTCATTCATGAGGAGATCACCTCTACGAACTACTGGCTCCCAGACGGCGGCAAGAGTGCCGCCGATCCGCCGGACAGCCTGCATCGTCGGCTGATTGGGAGTGTGAAATTTCCGGTTTAGCTGGGGCCACGCCCTAGTTCTTTGCCCGCGCCCAGGCCGGCGGAGTCAGCGGATCGAAATCCTTGATCGCCGGGATCAGATAGAAAGCGGCGATCACGATCACGGCCGCACAAACCAGGTTGAGTCGGAGCCCCTGGCGCACCATGTCGCCGACGCTGAGGGTGCCGGTGCCGAAGGCGATGGCGTTGTTGGGCGAAGCACCGGGCATCATGAAGGCGCAACTGGCGGCGAGGGTGGCGGGAATCATGATCAGAAAAGGATGCACGCCGAGGCCGCCCGCGAGCCCCGCGAGGATCGGCAGAAAGGCGGTGATGGTGGCGGAATTGCTCATCATTTCAGAAACCGCGGTGATGATGACCACCACCCCGACGACCACCAGCCACACCGGCACGCCGTGCATGATTTGCAACGCGTCGCTGAGCCACCGCGTGACGCCGGTCTCGGTGAGGGCCGCCGACAGGCTGAGACTGCCACCGAAGAAAATCAGAATGCCCCAGGGCAGCTTCTCCGCGTCTTTCCACGTGAGCACGCTGGTTTGGAAGCGGCGGTCGAGCGGGGTGATGAAGAGCAGCAGCGCGCCCACGAGCGCAATCACGGCGTCGTCGATTCTGGCACCGATCAGGGACGACCAGGTGTCGCTGAAGATCCAGCCGAGCACACAGACCGCAAACACGCCGGTGGTGACGACTTCGCCGGCGGTGAAGCGGCCGATCTTGCGGTACTCGTCCGCCATCATCCGGTTCAGTCCGGGCACTGCCGGAGCGTGGCGCAGCAGCGAGAAATAAAGGAGCAGCCAGCAGCAGCCGAGCAACAGCAGCGCGACCGGGACGCCGAAGGCCATCCACTCGGCGAGGCTGAGGTTGACGCCGTAGGTCTTGGCCACGTAGCCCTCGAGCACGGCGTTGGTCGGAGTGCCGATGAAGGTCGCCAGCCCCCCGAGGCAGGGGGCGTAGGCCACGGCCAGCACCAGTGCCTTCGTGCTCGACGGGGCCGCCACACCGGGCGCCGCAGTGTGTTTGCTGATCAACGCGGCGATGCTCACGGCCATCGGCATCATCACCATGGCGGTCGCCGTATTGCTCATCCACATACCCATGAAGGCGGTGACCAGCAGCAGCCCGGCGAGCAGGCTCCCGAGATTCCAGCCGGCGTGGCGGAGCAGCCCCAGCCCGAGACGCTCGTGCACCCGCCATTTCTGAATGGCGATCGAAAGCACAAAGCCGCCGAGGAAGAGAAAGATGATGTCGGCGGCGAAACCGGTCGACGCCTTCCGCAGGGGCATGATGTCCATCAGTGGCAGCACCACCAGCGGCAGGAGCGCCGTCACGGGCAGAGGCAAGGCCTCGGTGATCCACCAAACGGCCATCCAGAGCGCGAGCCCGCAGACGTGCCAGGCGGGCTGGCTCATCCCCGCCGGGGGCGACAGCAGAAATGTCAGCAGGAACAGGCCGGCACCCACCCCCATGCCGAGTTTCCTCAAGACCGGCGATGTCTGACCGGCGTCAGCGGCGGGAGTGGCGGATGAGATCACGGGAGGGTGGAAGAGCCTTTGGCCGGAAACGGGTGGACCAGTGCCTGGCGCGCCGCACGCACGCGGTCCGCCGCCTCGTCGACGTCGCGGCCGAAGGCCACGAGATGGCCCATCTTCCGGCCGCGCTTGGGTTGGGCCTTGCCGTAGAGATGCAGTTTCACCGCCGGGTGAGCCAGGGCCGCGGCCCAATCCGGCTCCCCGAACTCCCACAGCTCGCCCATGAGATTGGCCATCGCGGCGGGTTGCAGCGAATCGGTCGCGCCCAGCGGCAGCCCGCAGACCGCCCGCACTTGTTGCTCGAACTGCGAGGTCACACTGGCGTCGAAACTCGCGTGCCCGCTGTTGTGGGGTCGGGGGGCGAGTTCGTTGATGAGAAGCTCGCCGTCGGGCCGGAGAAACATCTCCACCGCGAGCACGCCGACGAGGTCGAGTGAGCGAGCGACCGCTTCCGCCAGTTCCCGCGCCCGGTCGGCGACCACCTCCGGGATGCGCGCCGGAAAGTAGGTGAGGTCGAGGCGGTGGTCCACGTGCTCGTTCTCGCACACCGGCCACGTGGTCATCTCTCCGTCCACTCCCCGGGCCACGAGCACGGAGAGCTCACGTTCGAAGGGGATGAACTTCTCCAGCACCGCGGGCGCGCCGGCAAAGGACTGCCAGGCCGTCGCGAGGTCGTCGCCGGGAGCGAGCTTGCGCTGGCCCTTGCCATCGTAGCCGAAGGCCGCGGTCTTCATCACCGCGGGCAGGCCAATGGCCGCCGCGCCCGCCGCCAGCTCCGCCGCGCTGGCCACGCGGCGATAGGGTGCGATCGGCAATCCGGCCTGGACCAGGTGTTCCTTCTCGCGCACCCGGTGCTGGCAGATGTGCAGCACGCTGCCCGCAGGCCGCACCGGGCAGTGGTCGGCCGCCCAGGCCACCGTTTGCGACGGCACGTTTTCGAACTCGAAGGTCAGCACCGCCACGCCCCGCGCAAACGCCCGCACCGCCGCTTCGTCTTCGTAGCGCGCGGTCACTTCGTGGTCGGCCACCTGGCCGGTCGGCGTGTCGTACTCGGGGGAAAACGTGTGCACGCGATAGCCCATCCGCCTGGCGGCGATGGCGAACATCCGGCCCAGTTGACCGCTGCCCATCACGCCAAGAGCTGCCCCCGGCAGGATCGCAGTCCCGGCGCTCATGGCAGGGTCGCCCGCATGACTTCCGCGGTTTGCCGGCGGCGAAAGGCCACGAGCGCCTTGCGCACCCGCGCATCGCGCAGCGCGAGAATGCTGGCGGCGAGCAGGGCGGCATTCTTCGCCCCGCTTTCGCCGATGGCCAGCGTGCCCACCGGGATGCCGCCCGGCATTTGCGCGATGCTCAGCAGCGAATCCCACCCACTCAGCGCCCGACTGGTCACGGGCACCCCCAGCACGGGCAGGTGGGTGTGCGCCGCCACCATCCCCGGCAGGTGCGCCGCCCCACCCGCACCGGCGATGATTACCTGCAGGCCGCGCCCGGCCGCCTGCCGGGCGTAGGCGGCCATGTAGTCCGGCGTGCGGTGCGCCGAGACCACCCGCGCCTCGTGGCGAATGCCGAATTGCTCCAGGATCGTGACGGCATGCTGCATCGTCTCCCAGTCCGACTTGCTACCCATGATCACGGCGACTTGCGCGGTGGATTTCATCGTCACAACTCCGCCGGCCAGCTGCGGCGCTGACGCAGCCAGTGGGCCCGGAAGGTCGTGGTGTTGCGCTGCAGCACGCACTGCACGATCATCGCATCGTCGAGCAGGCCCACCTCCGGGACGGAGTCCGGAATGCGATCGAAGCCCTTCAGGAAATACAGCAACGCCAAAGTCGCGTCGCAATGGGCGGACGTGCCCTTGTGCCCATCGGCGCCCGCCTCCTCGAAATAGGTCGCCAGCAGCTCGAGCCGGTGCCGCAGGTGGCCGGATTCCTTCAGCGCGTCGATTTTCCGGTGCAGCGGTTTGCGCAAGCGCTGGAGGGCGGCGATCGCCTCGGGGGTGACGAGCGCGGCGCCGCGTTCGACATAGGCGGCGACACCGGGTGCGTCGTCGCGGGAGTTGGCGGAGAGATGCCGGTCGAGGGTGTCGGGAATGGAGTTGGATTTGGCGGTCATGCGAGGAGGGGAGGTTCGAATCGTGGAGGGAAAGAGAAGGACCGAGCGCTCCGGGCGCAGTTGCGGGGCAGCGCGCGTTGCCGCGCCAGGAACCGGCAAACGGTCCGAGTGGCGGCAGGGTTTCGGAGCGGCGGACTCACCACGCGCGACCGGTGCGGGTGGCGCTGGAGAGCTGGAGCTGGCTGCGCCGCCGCGCCTGGCGGCGACCCTGGCGGGCGGCCACCTGCCCCTCCACGGCGTCGAGCGCCTTCTGCACGGCGACCCGCAGGGTGTGGTCGCAGGCGACCGCGTGGATGTCGGGTCCGGGCACGCGAATCATGATGCTCGCCTGGTAGCGCGGGCTGCCCTCGCGGTGGTCGGCGAGCCGGACCACGGCCTCCTCGATCCGCTGGCGGTCCGCCAGCGCAATGAGACGGGATTCGATCAGATGGTCGAGCGCGGCGGAGCTGCGCGTGTTGCCGGGTTGGAGGATGAGGTTCATGCGGCTAAGATAGCATCCCCCCCGTCGATTCGACTAATACTTCGTTTGAAACGAACCGTTAGTTTAAAGCTAAGTGGAAATCGCAAACATGGACTGGCTGAATTGTCATCATCTGCGTTATTAGCTCTTTCGCCGCAGCGGCCGGGGCAATGTGCAGACGAATGCCGGCCAGGTGGCGCTGCGCTACGCCGACGAGATCTTCAGCCTCGGGGAACGGCGCACGGGGTCATGTGTGAACTCTCGACACAGAACGGCGCACGGGGTCAGGGAACGGCGCACTGGGTCATGTGTGAACTCTCGACACAAGTGATTGAGGCCGGAGGCTGAGTTTTGTCGATTGTTCACACATGACCCG
>JBIJCX010000133.1:0-20756 GCA_044344465.1 Opitutaceae bacterium | reverse complement strand
CCCGCATTTGGCACTCAAATTGCAGGGCACCATGCGGGCACAGGGACGTGCCCGCCCACCTCAGACGGTTCGAGGCGGCGCCGGCTGGATTCTTTCGTCCACTGACGGAACTATTGCCTTGCTTCCGCCGTCTCATTCTTTGCACCGTCAGCCAGTCCAGTCAGTGTCCAGATGCACGGTTGAGATCGTGATTTGAGTCCGACAGCGAGACAGGCCAGCAGCAGGTGAAGGAACGTCTGCGAGCAGCAAAGTCAGCGACCGGAAGGACAGGGTTCGATGCCCAGTGGAGTTGTTCAACGTGGTTAATGATGTGCAACCGCACGGAAGGAATCCCATGAAACTCTCAAACATCCTCTCCCAACGCCAGGCCCTGCTTCGGCAGGCCCGGCTGGCGAACGTCGCGTTTGCCTATCAAACGATCGGCCGCTTTGCCGCCCGCATCGCGCGCGCCCGGCTGCACGGGCGCGTCTGCCTGAGCCAGGCCGCGCCCGACGCCGAACGCTACTGGGCCTCGCTCACGGCCCTCGACTCCAGCCAGTCCGTGATCGAGGAACACTTCACGGACGAGGACATCATGGACCTCGCCGACGTGATCTCATTCGTCACCGGCAACGAGGCGCTGGACCTGACGTTTCCGCTCGAGGAATTGGCGGAGACCTTCCGCGCCCCGCTCCGCGCCGAACTCGAACAAGCCGGTGTCGCCATCGATCCCAGCCCGCACCCGACGCCGGAAACGCAGGAACCGTGATTCCCACGAGTTCGGCGTGGATAAGCCCGCGCCGCGACTTCTTCCGCGACGGTCGTACAAACCGCCGGATCATTGCCCACGGAACACACAGAATACACGGAAACCCAATCCCTGGTCGCCAGCATCGCCGCCAAAGCGGGATGACCTTCTTCCGTGTGTTCCGTGTGTTCCGTGGGCCAAGAATTTGAAGCCTCGCGCCGCAAGGCCACTATCGACACGTGACGGCCGTTTCGCTTCGCTGCCGACGCCCGCCCATCGGCCCACGTTGGGTCGAGCGCGGCTCATCCCTCATGCAACGTCGTTCGTTTCTCCAAGGTCTGGCCGCCGCGACCGCCATCGGCGCCAGCCCGTCGCTCTTTGCCGGCGAGGCCAAACGGCGCCCGGCCGCCGCGCCGAAAATCAAGCTCGGCATGGACAACTTCGCCGTCCGGGCGATGGGCTGGAAAGCGCCCGCGCTCATCGACTATGCCGCGTTGCTGAAACTCGACACCCTGCTCATCTCCGATCTCGACGCCTTCGGGAATCTCGACGACGCGTCATTGCGTGACGTGAAACGCAAGGCCGACGACGCCGGCATCGTGATCTACGCCGGCGGCTGGAGCATCTGTCCGACCTCGAAGTCGTTTAAGAACAACTGGGGGACGGCCGAGGAACACCTGCGGCTCGGCCTGCGCGTCGCGAAGGCCGTCGGCTCGCCCGTCTACCGCGTCGTCCTCGGCAACATGGAGGATCGCAAGACCGAGGGCGGCATCCGGGCGCGCATCGCCGATACCGTCGCCGTGTTGAAGGCCTGTCGCAGCCAGGCCATCGATACGGGAATCAAGGTCGCCATCGAGAACCACGCCGGCGACATGCATTCCTGGGAGTTGGCGGATTTGATCGCCGCCGCCGGCCGCGACTTCGTGGGCGCCAACATCGACTCCGGCAACGCGGCCTGGACGCTCGAAGATCCGCTGGAGGTGCTCGAAACGCTCGGCCGCGACACGCTGTGCTCAAGCCTGCGCGACGACATGATTTGGGAGGCGCCCGAAGGCGCCACCGTGCAATGGACCGCGGCCGGCGACGGCCTGATCGACTGGAAAAAATACGCGGCGCGCTGGGCCCAGCTCTGCCCGCAGGTGCCGATCATGATCGAGACCATCTCGGGCTCGCAGCGGACTTTCCCCTACAAGAACGCGGAGTTCTGGCGCTACTACGACAAGCGCCCCGCCGCCCTCGCCCGGTTCGAGGCCCTGGCGAAACGCGGCCGGCCGCTCACCGCCTTCAAGGCGCCGCCCGGCCCCGAGGGTCGCACGACCACCCAGAATTTCCAGAAGGCCGAACTCGAGCGCTCGATCACGTACCTGCGCGAGAAAATCGGCCTCGGATTGAAAACGTGATGACCCGCAGGGCAAAGAGTTTCGCCTTGGGTTTAAGGAGTGCGGGCAAGTTCCATTAAGGTAACCCGGATGTTTCGCCGCGCGGCGGAGCCGAATCCGACCTGAGGCGGGCAAGCCAAACCCCAGCCACCAACCAGTTGGCCACAAAGAGGCACAAAAATCGGAGGGCGATTGTGGCTCGCAAGGCGCCTACGGGCGCACGCGCAATTCTCGTCGGCCGGACGGATCCTTTTCGTGCCTTTTTGTGGCCAACTACCCGGAAAAATCCCTCGTGACTCACAAGGATTCCTGCGACCCTGAAAACTAAGACCGTCTTACTCAGCGCCCCGCCACCTCCCATGAACCGCCGCCACTTCCTCCACACCTCGCTCGCCGCCAGTGCGCTCGCCACGTTTCCGTTCCATGTCCGCGCCGCCGACAAGGCCGGGCGCAAATTCCGGACCGCGCTCATTGGCTGCGGCTGGTGGGGCAACAACATCCTGCGCGAAGCCATGGCCAGCGGCGCCTGCGAAGTCGTCGCCCTGTGCGACGTCGATGCGCGGCAGTTCGAGGCCACGCTCGCCAACGTCCGCACTGGCACCGGTGACACCCCGAAACTTTTCAAGGACTATCGCGAGTTGCTCGCGCAGGCGAAACCCGAGATCGCGATCATCGGCACGCCCGATCACTGGCACGCGTTGCCGATGATCGCCGCGGTGCGCGCCGGCGCGCACGTGTACGTTGAAAAACCAATCTCGCACACCATCCAGGAAGGCCGCGCGATGGTAAACGCCGCCCGCGCCACCGGCCGCGTCGTGCAGGTCGGCACCCACCGCCGCATCTCGCCGCACAACGTCAGCGGCCGCGAATTCATCCGCTCCGGCAAGCTCGGCGATATCGGGATGGTGCGCTGCTTTGTGCTCGGCGGCGGCGGGCGCGAGAATCCGCTGCCGACGCAGCCGGTGCCGAAGGAGCTCGACTGGGACATGTGGTGCGGCCCCGCCCCGCTGCGCCCGTACAACGGCGGCGACCCGCGGGAAAAGGCGACCGTTGGCCGCGGCGCCATTCACCCCCGCGGCTTCCGCAACTATCTCGACTACGCGAACGGCACGCTGGGTGACTGGGGCATCCACTGGCTCGATCAGGTGCTCTGGATCACCGGCGAAAAATATCCGCGACGGATCTACTCGACCGGCGGGCGTCCGATCGCGGGCGCACCCGTGTACACGCCCAACGAACAAACGAGCGACGCGCCCGATCACCAGCTCGCGACCTTCAGCTTCGAGAAGTTCGATGTGCAGTGGGAGCACCGCCGCTTCGCCGGCAACGCGACCGACAAGGGTGAGCAATGGGGCTGCTACTTCTACGGCACGAAGGGAATTCTGCACATGGGCTGGCTGAAGGGCTGGACGTTTTATCCGACCGACGCCAAGGCGCCGCCCATCCACCAGGAGCCGACGCTCAACCAACCGGATTCGCAAAACATCAAGGAACTGTGGGCCGACTTCCTCCAGGCGATCCGCACGGGGAGCAAACCGGTGTCCGACATCGCCGAGGTTCAACTCGCCACCAACATGGCGCTGCTCGGCATGCTCTCGATGAAGCACGGCAAGAGCATCGACTGGGACGGCGCGAAGGAACGCGTGATCGGTGACGACGCCGCGAACAAGCTGCTCCGGCGCGACTATCGGAAGGGCTGGGAGTATCCGAAGGCGTGAGGAGGGCGGTGATTCGAATCGTCCTCGATTGAGACGACGCAAGATCGTTCTCTTTCCTTTTAATCGTTCTCTTTCGCCTGGGGCTGCAAGCCTGCAGCGTGGCCAACCAGTCTTCTCCGCGGATAAAGCGGAGGGCCGAGCTCCGCCGAGGCCGCCTCAGGCCCGACGGTATTTCGGCCTCGACGGAGCTCGGCCCTCCACCATTCGCTGAAAACTACGGCGTCGTGGATAAATCGAATTAATTGTCCTCACGCCACCCATTCCTTCTCCCAGTCGCGAAACTCCCAGCCCTCCTTTGGCTCGGCGTGACCATGTTCGAGCAGCGCGTTGTTGAGAAAAATGTCCGTGCCGTCATCGCGCCGCAGAAAGACGTCTGCCAGGTAGCGGTCATATTTGTCGGGCTTGGTGGTGTGGATGATTACGGCGGTGGATTGGGCGACGAGCGCGCCCACAAACCGTTTCGCCGCCTTGCCTTCGGGTGTGGACAGCTCGGGGCAGTCGAGCCCGCGCAGGCGCAGCTTCAACTCGACGAAAATTTCCGGCGCAACCTCCAGCGTGACCACGAGGGTGTCGCCGTCGATCACCCGGCGCAGCGTCGCGGCGTAGGTGAAGAGGTCCGCCTTCGTCGCATCGTCCGCCCGGCGGACACTGCCATCGGCGGCCAGCCGGACGATGTCGCCTGCGGCCAGCTTTGAGTTGGGTCCGAGACGGCGGTAAACTTTGAACCCGAGATCGATCGCGAGGCCCTCGTCGCCCCGATCGACGACCAGATGCAACGCCGGCGTGCCGCGTTTTGGCGTGAGGAGCTTCGCCGCCGGCTTGGCGGGTGCGCCATCGCTTGCGCCCGGTGTTGTTGCCTCGACGTCGATCGCCGCGTTGAACGCGCGGACGCGCGTCTGCAACTGGCCAGTTTTCCAGGCGTTGCGCTCGGCCTCCACGGCAAGTTTCTCACGGCGGGTGGGATCGCCGACCTGACAAAGCAGCACATAGTGACTCCAGCCCAATTCGGCGGATTTCCGCCGAATTGGGAAACAGCGGTGGAATTGCGCACACTCGCGGAGCGTGCGGACGCTGACCCTGGTGCGTTCCGACAGCTGGCCGTAAACCTGGCCACCATAGTTGGCCCGGGCGCGATTTTCCAGGATGTGGACGTTTATCAAACGCCCGATTTCGTGATAGGTTCGCACCCACGCCCGTTCGATGTCCGCCCGGCCGGTGAACAAGACGGCATTCACCTCTCGCACCAAATCGTCGAAGGTCCGGGGAACGGAAGCAGGGGTGATCGCGCGCTTGGGCATGACGGGGTATCGCCAGTTTGAATGCGACGAACGGCCGCATGTCCAGCCAGCGCTTGCGCGGTGATTTGGAGGTCGCCGTTCAGGTGCGGTCCAAGTCCGGTCGCCAACCGCGAACTGATCACCCGCTTCGAGCAAAAGATCCAAACCACCCTCGCCCGCATCTGGAGCGGCGCCAAAACTCCATGATGGCGCCACTCTATGAATCGGGCTTTCAGCCCTGGACCATAGGGGTAACCCAAAACCTGGGCCGATGGCCCAGGCTGGGATGGCATTGGGCCTTTGGCCCGTCGGATTCCAGCGCCAACGGCGCGCCGCCATCCCAGCCTGGGGCGACGCCCCAGGAACCGTCGCCATATACAAAAATAAGGGCTGAAAGCCCGACCCATCCCAGCGAGAGTCAACAGCCCTCGACCGATCCATCCTCGTCACCACCATGCCGCAATCGCTTTCACTTCTCCTCGTCCACGTCGTCTTCAGCACCAAAGACCGGGCGCCCATCCTTGAGGCCTCCGTTCGTCCGGCGCTCCACGCCTACCTCGCCACCGTCGCTCGCAATGCCGATTGCGAATGTTACCGTGTCGGCGGCGTCGCCGATCATGTCCATCTCGCCATCCGGCTCTCACGCACCGTCACTACGGCGAAACTGGTGGAGGAATTGAAAACCTCATCCTCGAAATGGATGAAAACCCAATCGCCCGCACTGGCGGCTTTCGCCTGGCAACGGGGCTACGGGGCGTTTTCCGTCGGGCCCTCGGACTTGGATGCGTTGAGGCATTACATCGACAACCAGGAGGAACATCATCGAACGCGAACGTTTCAGGAAGAATACCGCGCTTTTCTCACCAAATACGGAATCGAATTTGACGAACGCTATGTTTGGGACTGAGCGATGGGTCGGGCTTTCAGCCCTTGATCTATTTCGGACACGTTTCCTGGGGCGTTGCCCCAGGCTGGAATGAAGTCGGGCCGGTGGCCCTCTGGATTTCCGCGCCAACGGCGCATGCCATCCCAGCGAGCGTCAACGGCTCTCGCTGGTGGCCGCCAACCGCGAACTGATCACCTGCTTCGAGCAAGAGATCCAAGCCACCCTCGCCCGTATCTGGGGCGAGGAGCAACCGGCCCAGTAGGCCTCGAGGGATGTGATGAAGCCGCCAGCGGAAACGACTGACATCGCAGTTCTGTTCTCGCTGCCCTTCCCGGTCCACGTGCCGGACACGATAGTGGACGGCCAATTTGCCTCAATCCGACCGGAAATCTATGTCTCGGGTGATCCGCCTGCCGGGGTTCATCTCATCCGGCGAATGCGCACAGGGACAGCAATTGCCAGCCCGCTGGAGCTTGAGGGCGGTGATCCTTTTGGACGCTTTTCAACCAGTGAGGCGCAGGTGCGCTTCAACCTGGAGACCTCCCCAAAAGTGGCCGGACTGGAGCATAGCGAACTGGTGGAATTGGCGACAGCCGCACTAAACCGCCTGATTGAGCACTACCGTGATTTGGACGATCAGCCCCTTATCCGGCGCGTCTCGGCGGCCGATCTGGCCCACTTTAAGATCCGATACCTCAAGGCCGGTGTGGCCCTTAACGATTTGGAATACGCTACCGGGCACGGCCCTTTACGCGGTCGCAGCAAGGACGAAATCGAGGCGCTCGATACGTTCCTCAGAGAGCGGCTGCAGCGTGTTGACGCACCGGATCTGTTCCGGGAGCTGGAATTGAGGACGCACCAACTCTATCGAGAGCGCGACTACCGCGGGGCCGTCATCGAGGCGGCCATCTTATTCGAGAGCTGGCTCAAGGCGTTCGTGCGGGGTCAATTCGCCGGGCGCGGCCTCTCACCGGATCGAGGCAAAGCTCCGCAGTAAGGATGGACAGCCCCACAAGGCCAATTACGTCGCTCGGACTCTGGTCAAAGAGGCCACGGGCTTCGACTTCAGCAGTTCCGCTGAATTTACCGAATGGCGGACGCAGGTCGCTGACGTGCGCAATGACCTCGTCCACGGCACGCGCCACACCATCACCAAGGGCGAGGCGACCAGATGCTTGGATGCGCTCTACAAAGCTAGAGGGGTCATCCTTGCCGCAGTGAGGCGCTCAGCACCGAGACCTGAGCCATGACACTCCCCAACTCCGTGGTGACCGGCATCGACGTAGGCGCTGGCGATTGCCGGAGATCGAAGCCGGGCAGGCGCTGTTGGCCACCAACCGCGTACTGATCACCCGCTTCGAGCAAAAGACCCAAGCCACCCTCGCCCGCATCTGAGGCGAACCGGTGTCCACCACCCCGGAGGGTTGAGCCGGAGTCATGTGGTTGGCCGGATGCCGGCGACTCGCCAGAGGATGGGCAGGGCCTTGTCCACCGCCGGCGGGTTGGTTACACCGCCTCGGAGAGGGTCTCGAACGTCAGTCTGATTGGAGGTTTCGTGCCCGGCGAATAGTTCAGCCGCTCGAAACCGATCACGCGGCCCTCCCGATCCTTCATGAGGATGACTTCGTCGCCCGTCTCTTCGCAGACGTATTCTGACTGCGGCGCACCAAACCACACGGTAAGCGTGTGGCCGACGGGATCGTGAAAAATATTCAGGTCGGCCATAGGCGGGTTCCTTCCTTGATTGCGTCGGTGGGATAGGCGGTGATGAGAAATCCGGTGTCGTCCTGCCGCCGGGTGACGGCGCACACCCAGCGTCCGGCGCGCTGTGTGCGGTAGAACAGAAGCACATTTTCGTCGCTGCGGCTACGCCGGATTTCTTCCGGGTCGGACAGCGTGGCTTGCACATCGGCCTGGTGCCCCGCCATCGCCGGGTGCTTCACCGTGGTGATGAGTTGCCAGTAACGGCGTGTGACGCGCACCGTGAACCCCAACGGTGTCGCCACCACAAAAAGCACTTCCTCTTCCGGGTTCATGGTGCAGATGGAGCCGCGACGCCCTCTACGAAGGCGACTTCGGCGGAATCGAGCTTGGACAGCTCCGTTTTGATTTTCAGCACGACCACGCCGTGAAGTTGCGCGAATCGAATTGAATTCGCAACGAATGCCTCAGCGAGCCGCGATCATGCTCTACCCGGCGCCCAACTTCTCTCAACCGTGGCGCGCCGAACTCCGCCGAGATCGCCTCCAGCCCGCCGGTATTTCGGCCTCGGCGGAGCTCGGCCCTCCGTCTACGGGAGAATGATTATGCCTCCGGGCTTGCGCTTTCACGCTGCAATCCGCCCGGCCACTGGCCGGGCCTACAGCCTGAACGCTTTCCCCAGCCGCACCCGTCGCTCGGCCGGCTGATACCATCCCTGCGGCGCGAAATCCGAGGTGTGCATATAGCACTGGATCAGAACTTCGTCGCTGCCTTCCGTAAACGTCATCAGCCGGCTCAGCGCGATCGTCGTCTTGTTCGCATGATACCGGCTCAGCGACGAACAATTCATGAAGGTCGCGCCCCATTTCTGCTCGATGTGCGACCGGCCGCCTTTGCGGTCATCGGGATTCGTATGCGTGTGGCCGCCGATCCAGAAATCGATCGCCCCCGGATGCGCGGCCAGATACTTCTCGAACGCCTGCGCGTCCGGCTTGCCGTCCACCCAATATAAATACGACGCGCCCTCCGGCCCTCCGTCCGGAAAATACCCGTGGTAGTGACTGACCCACTTGCCGTCCTTCCCCTTCACGTACCCTTCCCACGGACCCGAGGCCACGGTCGTCTCCTTCAACATGTGGTGATGCGTCGAGACGACAATCGATCCCTGGTTGGCCTCGACCTGCCCCTGCCACCACTTGAAGGTCTCGCCCGTCACCGCCCCGGACGGGTAACCGCCCCGCTTGCCCCGGCCGACCGGCGGCCCGCCATCATTGCGGTCGCCCATCATGAGAAAAAGCATATTGCCGACCCGAAATGAATAGCGCTCCCACGTGCCCTCGATCGGATACGGCCGCCGGCGGGAATCCACGCCGGAAAACTTCGTGTTCTCTCCGGTCGGATCGATCCACTTCTTGAACCACCACTGGGTCGGCTCGTCCGGCCCGCTGGCATCGTGGTTGCCGACGACTTCGTAGATGGCCTCGCGCCGGTGTTTCTTCAACGCCCCAAACTGCCGCACGACCTCCGCGCCCTCGGTGTCGTTGGGTGTCTCCTGGCTGCCGGAAAAGTCTCCGAGCATCAGCGCGATGTCCCACGCGAAGGGCGGTCCGCCATCCTTGCCTCCTTCCTCCGAATCGCGAATGGCCTCCGCCAGGCTCTCCCTTCCGCGACGCTGGTCCGTGCCCACATGGGGATCGCTGGTGGCCCAGAGGCGAAACGTCCGGGGGCTCCCCGCCGGGCGCGGTTGGGCGCGAGCGCGTGTCGGCGCCACGGAGCTGAGACCCGCAAGGGCCGCACCCGAGGCAGCAGTGGCGATGAAATGGCGGCGGTTCATAATTAGTTTTTGCGTGCGCTGTCTCCAAGCAGCCTGGACTGAAAGCGCGTCCCTCACCGGAAAGAAAGCAGCGGCGGATTTTGTAGCCCTGCGCGTGAGCGCAGGGATTTCCCGCCATCCCGCTGCTCACGCAGCGGGCTACTACGGAGGACGGAACGCGAGTCTCCATGTTCAGAAAAAAATGTCGTCGTGCAGGGTTCAAGCATCCTTGGCGACATCGGGCCGCATCAAAACCGTCCCTGAACGCCCGTCACGATCTTGGCCGGGAAGGTCCGGTACGAGATCACGCGGTTGGGATACGCCGCGTAAATCTGGTCGAGCGGCTCGGCGAATATGTTCTCCAGATCGAGAAACACACCGAAGCCCTTCGAAAGATTATACCGCGATTTCCAACTCCAGGTCCACTTCGGCTCCTGCCACTGGATCAAAGCCGGGTTGGTGGACTGGGCCACAAGGAACTTGCCGCGAAAGACCGTCTGCAGCCGCAGGTCGAAGCCGTGGCCCCGATACCCCAGCCCGATGTTGCCCGTGGTGTCCAGGAACCCCGCAATCGCCGAGGTGCCTCCCGGTCCGGCGGCGAAGTCGGGATTGTTACCCTCCGTCCGGAGCTTGGTGAAGTTCGCATAAATCCCCAAACCCTTCGACCAGCGCGGCAGGAACGTCAGCTGCTGCTGGTAGCTGAACTCGAGCCCCTCGATCCTCGCATCGCCTTTGTTGGCGGTCGTGCTGATCCGGTAGCCGACATACTCGCCGTCGAAGCCATTGTCGTTTCCGGCCGCAACGAACTGGCTGTTGTCCGTGGCGATGTAGTCCTGGATCTTTTTCTTGAACGCCCCGACCGAAACCATGCCCTGCGACTTGAAGTAGTATTCCAACGTCAGGTCCCAGTTGTTGGAGTACTGCGGTTTCAAATTTGGGTTGGTCAAGGTCACGGTCTGCGCCGTGTCATTGATGGTGGTGTTGGGGATGATCGAGCCGAAGGCCGGACGGCCCACCCCCGTCGACCAGCTCAGTCGCGTCACCATCCCGGCGAACGGTTCATACTTCAGGTGCACCCCCGGGAGAAAAAAGCGGTACTGGCCGCGATTGGTATAGAGTCGGCCGTATTGCTCCAGATTGCGCCGGCGGATTTCCGCATCGGTCACCGGCCCGACCCAAGCCGCCCGTCGGGCCGCCTCGGCCGGCGTGATCTGGCTCAACGGGCCCACGCCGGCATCACGCGTGTCCTCCACGCGCACCCCGGATAATACAGAGACCGGGCCCAGGCGCACATTGCCCATGATATAGGCCGCGGCGACCTTCTCGTCGATTTGCCGGAAGCTGGTCAGCTTGCCCGAGGTAAAGGCGATGTCTTCCTTCCAGAGCTCGGGATAGAGTTTCTGGTGACGGGCCACGCCGAACCCATTCATCCACGGCACCCGTGCGTCCTTGAAGACTTTGTCCTGATCCCCGTGCACCGCACCGCCAATATCCGCGAACTGGTCCAAACCGACGTTGTCATCGGCGTTACCCGTAACGCCATCCGGACCGGTGTAATTGTACCGACGGGGATCCTGCCAGTACGTGCGCGACTGCTGCTGATAGGTGAAGCCCGTCTTGATATAGGTCGGCCGCGCCAGGGAGAGTTCCTTCTTCAAGTCGAACTTGCCGCCGATCACGGTGTCGTAGCCCCGCCGGTCGGACTGCGTCAGCAGCAGCGTGCCATAGTTGCCCACATTGTACAGGTCCGGACCCTCGGTTTGCGTGATCAGCGGGAAGTACTGGTTCTTCGTGCGATCCGTGGTCCAACCGATATTTGCGAGCCGGAAGGTCACCGTGCCCTTGGGCCGCGAGTCGTACTTGGAGTTGTCGTGGGCGACATCGTAGTAGGTGGCCGAATTCGAATAGCTGACACTGTAGTTGAGGTTTAACCCGCCGTCGAACCGGTGCCGGACCATCGGCGAAAACAGGATCGTGCGGCCCGACTTGTCGTTCATCGTCTGCGTGACGACGCTGGTCGAACTGGCGCCGGCATGGACCTGCGTGAACGTGTCCGAGTAGTTCGGATTGATAAAACCGCCGCCCGTCCGGTTGCCGGCAGCATTCACGGTGGCGATCGTCTGCGTCGTCGCCAGGGCATGTGCCCGCGTGTCGCCAATCTCATGGAAGAAGTTGTAGGAGGTGTTGAACGCGATCGTGGTCTGATCGCTCCAGCGGTAATCGAGCCGGAAGCCGGTCGCGATGCGCGAGCGGGTGCCGCCGCCGAATGTCCGCGTCGTCGAATAATTGTACACCGGACCCGGATCGGCCTTGCGCTCAAAGGCACTGGCGATGATTTCGCTGCCTCCCGGTTGACTGTGGAAGGTGCCGGTCAGCGTTATCCCGATATTCTTCTTTGCCCCGATGACGTCCGAGTACATGAAATTCATCGACGGTCCGATCCCCTTGATCGGCTGCTTCCACGTGCTCGTGGGGTAGGAATGAATCTCGGGGAACGTGGCGGCCGCACCGATGGTATAGGAGAAGACCCGGGCTGCCGCGCGGTCGAAGGCGGTCTTGGAAACCAGGTTCACGCTGCCACCGATCGAGGCGCCGTCCATGTCCGGCGTCGGCGCCTTCGTCACCTCGATGGTTTCGACATTACCCAAGGACGCCTGCTCGAACTCGAAGGCCCGGCCCGCCCCGGCTGACTGCGACGTGGCCACCTGCTGGCCGTCCATCGTCACCGAGTTCAATTCCGAGCCGACCCCGCGAATGCTCACCTGGCGGACGTCCGCGCCATTGTAGTCCGCCGTGATGCCGACCACGTGTTGCAGCAGGTTGCCGACATTGCCGTCCGCCACGTTGCCGAAAGTGTCGGAGGAGACGATCGCCTTCACGTTTGGCGCCTGCCGCTGGAGGGTCTCCGCCTTGGCCGTGCCCTCGCGTTCCCCCGCCACCGTGAACTTTTCCAGCTTGTAGATCTCCGCGGTCAGCTCCACATCGTGAACCACCCGTTTCCCGACGGCGACTGCCACCGGGATCGTCTGCGGATCGAGCCCGGAGAAGCTGACGACAAGCGTCGCTCCCTCGGTCGGCACGCCGCTGAACTCGTAACGGCCTTCGCGATCGGTGATCACGGTCCGGTTCGTGCCGGCCAATGCCACCACGGCGCCCTCGAGAAAGGATCCGGTGGCCGCGTTGCTCACCTGGCCGGCGATGCTGCCGGACGGTTTTTCCGCGACTGCCGGCGGGTTGCCGGTGGCGGCGTGGGTGGGATGCGAAGGCGCCATGGACAGGGCAAGCCAGGCTCCGAGAATGACGATCGTGGATCTGGGTTTCATGGTCTTTCGGGTGTTCATGCCGGTCAAAGGCAGGGGGATTATGGGACCGCTCGGCCGGTGGCCGCGCGGCAGACAAACAATGTGATCTTCTGTCGCAGGAGGAGGGCTTGGCGTCAACTTTTCCGCGCGAAGATGCCGGCAGGGCATCTCAGTTTCTTGCCGCTTCTGTCCGTGATGGGCGGGCACGTCCTCGTGCCCGCATTTGAAACACGACGGAGCGCGCCAGATCTGCGGGCACAGGGACGTGCCCGCCCACCAAGATGAACCGACCTCGATGGAACGAGGCCCGTCATGATTCGAAAGTGTGATGGCGTCGCAGATCGATCGCCGCGGCAAAGTGGTCTCGATCCTCACGTCGCCTTGACCTGCTTCCACGAAAGTTCGTGCGGCATGCGGCCCTTCTTGAGCGACACGGCTGACGCGAACCCCGCGGCCTCGCCCATCGGGACGGCGTTGCCGGTGACGCGATAGCTCGCGTGCGCGATAAAATCCCCGCTGATGCAACGGCCCGCCATCATCAGGCCGTCGACGTCGGCCGCGATCAGCGCGGGCAGCGGAATATCATAGGCCTTCACGCCCTGCTGGCGGGCGCGACGGACATTCGCCATGACCTCCGCTCCTTTCGGGTCGGCGCTGTCCGACCAGACATCGTGCACGTCGATGCCAAACGTCACCCGGCACACGCCGTCGTCGCTCTTCTTGCCCTGGGCCAGGTCGGCGGCCGTGACGGCTGCACGTCCGCGCACGCGGCGTCCTTCGCGGACCCCGATCTGCTCGGCGGTGGCGACGACCGCAACGTCCTTCCATGGGCCGCCGATCTTGCGCAGGCCGGCCACGATGGCATGGATTTCAGCGCGCGCGCGAATCGTCGCGTCGCTGACCTGATCCGCATCGTAGGCGGGCACGCCGTATTCATGATTCGTCATGATCGAGAAGATGCCGCTGTGGAGGTGGCGCAGCGTGGGCTGGCGATAGGACGGGTTGATCCCCGACTTCTTCATCAGCTCATAGAAGCGCCCCTTGGCCTGCTCGCCGCCGATCTCGCGAATGAACTCGGGCACGAGATCCGTGTTCACGCCCGCGAGCAGCGCCATGAGCGACATGGGCTGGCACGCACAATCGGCGTTGGCGCCAACGTCGAAGCGGCAGCCCGCGTGGGCCGCGAGATCGCCGTCGCCGGAGCAGTCGATGAAACGATCGGCGGTCCACGCCTGCCGGCCGGATTTCGATTCCGTCACGACGGCAACCAGCCGGTTGCGCGGGTCAGTCACGGCGCCGACGAGCTGCGTGTGGAGGCGGATCTTGATCCCGGCAGCCACGCACATTTCCTCCAGCACGAGCTTCATCAACTCGGGATCGTAGATCGCGCCTTTCGTCTGCTTCGCCACCGCGCTGCCGCGCGCGCCCATCGCGGCGAGAATCTCCCGCATGATTCCGGGCTTGTTGCCGCCGTCGATGATCTTGGTGAGCATGCCGGCCGTCCAGACGCCGCCGAGGCAGCCGGCCGACTCGATCAACTGCGTCTTCGCACCGGCGCGCGCCGCGGCGAGGGCGGCGCCGATTCCGGCGGGCCCGGCCCCGACAACCAGGACATCGCTGCGCCCGGCGATCGGCAGCGCGCGCTGCGCTTCGATGAAGCGGCCGTCGGCGGTCAACTGGCCGCCGGTGCGAACGACCGCGCCCTTGGCAAAGTTAGGCCAGCCGGAAATCGGAGCGCCCGGCGTTCCGGCGGCGATGAGGCGGCCGCCCAGCGCGAGGCCATAGGGCCCGAGCACGGCGCCAGCCGCCGCGGTTTGCAGGAATCTTCTTCGGCCGGGGGCATTATGGGATGCGTTCATGAAAGCGACGGAGACAGCGATGCGGTTTTAGAACGAGCCTTTCAGGCCGAGGCTGAAGGGCACGCCATATTCCTGGATCAGCGCCTGCTGGGCATAGGCCGGCGTCTGCGAGCCACGATCGATCGTGATATTGGGGACGTTGAAGACATTCCGCGCGTTCAGGAACAGCGAAAGAGTGGGCGTGATATTATAGCTGAGATTAACATCGAGCTGGGTGCGGGCCTTGTAGAACTCGCTCGCATCCGGCCCGAAGGCGACAAAGGGGCCGCGCTTTTCGTCACTGCGATAGTTCCATTTGGCCATCGCCGTCACCCGTTTCTGGGCGAACGTGACGCCAAAATTGAAACTCTCCGGCAGAAATCCGCTGAAATTCGCGTCCTGCGCGCCGTTGAGCTTCAGCTTGGTCACATTCGCGAAAACCTTGAAGTATCGGCCCCAGCGGCCGAGCGGCTGCAGCGAATGATTCATGCTCAACTCCATGCCCGAGACACTGGCATCGCCCGAGTTGGTCTGGGTGGTCACGCGCCAGCCCTCGTACCGGGCATCCAGCCCCAGCTCGGCCAGGTCGGCCAGCGTGGCGAGCTTCTGGAACTGGCCGAAGAAGTCTTTGATTTCCTTGTGGAAGACACCGACGCCAAACGTGCCGCCCAGGTCGGTATAGTAATCGAGCGACAGGTCGAAGTTGTCCGCCGTCCAAGGGCGCAGGCCGGTGTTGCGCACCGTGATGCTGCCCAAGTCCGCCGTCGTATTCGGATCGGGAATGACGTCGTTCTCGCTGGTGACCGCATTCGGAATGATGTCGGCGAAACTCGGCCGGCCATATGTCCTGGCATAGGCCGCACGCGCCAGAAAATTTGCGGTCACGTTATAGGTGAGATGCAAACTGGGATAATAACCATCATAGGATCGCCTGGCTGTGTATCCGCGTTCGGTGTAGATCAGCTTGGCCTCCGTCAACGAGCCGACGGCGCCCGCCTCGGGCTTGCGGATCCGGGCCCCGGCCGGAGTGCGGGCAAAGGTCCCGTCAGCATTCCGTACGAAGACGGCACTGGCATCCTGCAGGGCGCCGCGACCATCGTCGGTCGTCTTTTCGTAGCGCACCCCGGTCAGCACCTGCAGCCGATTCTTGAACAGCCGGGCCTCCGTTTGAAAGTAGTAGGAGCTGACCGCCTCCTGGATGGCTTCCGATGTCTGGACCCGCGAAACCTCGGCGGCGGTCACCTGGGCCGGAGTCATCGCAAAGAGCGCCGGATTCGCGGACCAAGCTGCAAAGGCACGGTGGGTCGAGACGTTGGGGACACCCCGATCCACATCATTATAAGGCATGCGCTGGTTTGCATAAACGGTCGCCACATAGGGCGCCGACGAGCGGTTGCCATTGATGCCCTGGTACGTGTAGCCGGCCGAAGGCAGCCGCCGATCCCGTTTGATTTCCCTGAAGCTGCCGCCCAGTTGGGCCGCCAGCGGAAAGGGCATAAAGTTGAAGCGCTTCTTGAGATCGAGGTTGGCGGTTTGTACATCGTCCCGCACTTCGCGGGTCATGTCCGTCGCCGTGGTCAGGTTGTAGTTGTTGGGATTATAGAGATCGAACTCGGCATTGCCATTGTCGAACGCCTGGACCTTGCGCGGCCCGTACTTCGGATCGATCTCCGAGAAGACCACGCGGATCGGCACCGCGACCGCGGTCACGACGGCCGAAAAAGTTCCCTGGCCGAAGTTATGGAACTTGGCCGTGCCGAGCGAGCGGCTGCCGAGCGCGTCGACCTTCCAATCGCCGTTGTCGAACGTGTACCGGAGCGTGCCGGCGTTGCTCGCCTCGACCCGGCGGTAGTACGTCTGCCGAAAGCTCGAGCTCCCCCGGCCGGTGGCCCCGCTCGTAAACGTATCACCGAAGGTCAGGGGAACTCCGCCGGCCACCGTGGGCGTGGCCGCGGTGCCCGTGCCAACGACAAACGAGTTGTCGCTCCACAGCATGCGCGAGAAACTCGTCACCGCATTGAACGAAAGCACGCCATGGGACGTCACTTTCCAATCCGCTCTCAGCCCCAGGGAGCTGCGATAACGGTATTGGGGACC
Source organism: Opitutaceae bacterium (assembly GCA_044344465.1). Taxonomy (GTDB): domain Bacteria; phylum Verrucomicrobiota; class Verrucomicrobiia; order Opitutales; family Opitutaceae; genus ER46. The sequence goes on along the minus strand of JBIJCX010000133.1, from coordinate 4,018 downwards.
GTCGATCAGGTTCCGGGTGGAATAGAATGGTCGGCTGATTGAGGCGCCGGTGCCCGCGCCGGTGGTTGTGAAGGTCGAATCCAGCCGGTTCTGCTCGTTGAAGATCGTGGCATGCGCCGCGGTCACGACCACGCCAAAGCGATTGTTCACCGGCAGCGTGTAGTCGAAGCTAAAGCCGGGATTGATCCGATACTCGCGCGACTCGTCGTTGAAGGGCTCCTTCTTGAGCGACACGCTGTGCGAGTTGCCCGTCAGGTTCACCTGGTACCTGAATTCGGCCCGGCTGCGCTCAAAGGAATTCTTGCTGATGAGATTCACGGACCCAGCCATGGTATCCGCCCGCATGGCCGGCGTCGGGACCTTGGTCACCTCCACGCGGGAGTAGTTGTTGATGGAGAATCCCTGGAGGCCGATCCCACGGGAATTGCCGGTCACCTGCGTGGTCGCCAACCCGCCGCCATCGCTCGTCAAGACCGTCATCCCGCTGGGAAACCCCCGCATGAGCAGCGACTCGGACTCGAACTGGCCGCCGCTGGTCTGCACGCCCGGGATGAACTTGAGGAAGTCCGCCACACTGTTGCCCCCGACCACGTCGCCAAACGAGTCGGTTGAAACGACATTCTTGATGTTGGCGGCAAAGCGCTGCTCGTTGATCGCGATACTCTCCCCATCCGTTTCCTTGGACGATGCCACCACGAACGGATCCAATGCGACCGTCTCGCCGGGGGTCACGCCCAACGCCACGCTGCTCAACTTGACGTCGTGGGTGATGCTTTGCCCGGCGGGAACATCGAGGGGAACAACCTGCGGCATCAGGCCGGTATAGAAGACCTCGAGCACCACGGGGCCGCTCGGCACGCGCGGGAGCACATAGTGCCCAAACTCGTCGGTGAGGACGAGGGTGTTCGTGCCCTTGACGGAAACCCGCGCGTTGTTGAGGTACCGCCCGCTGACCGCATTTTGCACGCGACCCTCGATGGCGCCGGTGGCTTGGCGGGCCTCGCTGGCCGCCGCGTCGGCCGCCGCCCGGGCGGAGTGTGCCGGCAAAAACGCAAGCGCGAGACAGGCAGACAGCAGGGGAAAGGGACTGATTGGTTTCATCGGTGGTCGAAGTTTTGCGAGATTTCCAAATTGGAGGCGAGAGTGCGTCACGTGGAGTTTCGGCGAGTGGGGCTACCAAAACAGCGGCAAACGGCCGGACCTGGGTTCACCGGTCCGGCTGTGGCGGCGCCGACGGTACGCGAACTTCCACCGCTGCGCTCAGGGCCGATTCCGTGCCGGCCCCGTCGACGAAGGAGAGCGCATACCCATGCGTCGCACCCGGTCGCACCGTCTCGTCGCGCATGGTCGCGGCATGCAGGCCGTAAGGCGGTGAGTCGCGATTCGTGGCCAGAAAGGCACCCGGCTTCCCGCCGATTTCGCGCCACACGATCCCGTCCCGGTAAATCCTCAGTGTCCGCAACCCGCCGTCCAACTCCGGTTCGACGCACCAGCGCAACGCCACGCTCCGGGCATCATCTCCCGGAGTCGCCCACAGGACCGGCGGCTTCGAGGGGGCGCGCGAGCGCGTCACGGTGCCCGTCGCGGAAAATTGCCGCCATTGCCGGGCCACGATCGCCGAGGGCAGCCAGGCGTGGCCGGGATCGTTCCGGACGCCGGGGCCGGCCGCCACCACGTCGCGCGACGCCACGCTCACCCACGCACCGGGCATTTCCCGGTCGTGCAACCGCGCCGACAACACCGCGTCGAAGTACGGGAGCACCAGCAGCCGCGAGTCGCCACAGTGGTGCTCGGTGCGGGGATCGACCGCCAGCGCCACCCGGCCGCCGCCCGCGCGCAGCTCCCGGAACATGGCCTGCATCGGCTCCCACGAGACGTAGTGCCGTGACTTGGACACGGATTCATCGCGGCCCCAGACGAAAAGCAGCGGCAGCTCGCGGGCCGTGGCGACGAACCGGGCGCGAAACGCCGGATCGCCGAACTGCTTGTGACAGCCGCCGCGCAACGAGGCGGCGAGGACCCGCCCGGGATGGCGCAGGATCATCTGCACGGCCCAGCTCGATCCGCCGGAGTGCCCCCACAGCACCCAGGGCGCCGTCTCGAGCGCCGGCTGGCCGGCCCGCGCCGCAAACTCGCGCAGCGCCGCGAACAGCGCGCGCTCCGAACCGCTGTCGGGATCGTTCCAGTCGGCGCATTCGCCGTTCACCGTGTAGTGCGGCACGATCAGCGCGCAATCGTGCTTCCGCGCCAGCGCCTGCCAGTGGAAATCGCGGGCCACGGGCGGATTGGTCGTCGCCGAAGAATTGCCGCAGCCATGCTGATGGATGATGACCGCGCGCACCGGCCGTCCCGGTTCCGGCAGCCAGCAGGTGAAGTCCACCCGCGCAAAACGGTCACCCGGGCCGGGCAGCATCGTACGTTCGAGCACAACCCCGTCCGCCCGCGCCGTGTCGCCCCAAGCCGCGCCGGACCCGGGCCACGCGGCGACAAAGCCGGAAATCCACCAGCCGCACGCCATCACGAAGGCTCGGTACGGCGTGCGCATCGGATCAACCGGCGGCAATCGCCGCACGCGCGGCCTCGACCATGCGGCGCTGGACGCGCTCAAGGTTCGCCATCACGGCCTTGACGCGGGCCCGGGCCCCGGCCGGATCGTCGTGCAACGGCTGCAGCCGCGACCACAACGCGGCGCCATCCGTCTCGTCGACCTCGAACGTCCACTCGCTCACGCCGATGTCGTGATACATCTGGCCCTTGATCGTGTCTGTCGGCTGCCGCACGTAGAACGCCGGTGTTCCGTTGGTCAGCGAGATGATCGGCGAATGACATTCGAAACTGATGACAGCCGCCGCACTCGCATATACGGACGCGGCCTCGGTCGGCAGCCAGTACGTGTCGCGCCAGACCACGTTCTTTTTGACGTCGGCCGGCAGCGGGTCCACGAGCTGCTCCTTGGCGAGCGGCAGCTGGTAGCTCATTTCCGGGCAGGCCAGCACCTTCAGCCCCGTGTGCCGGACCCAGCGGACGATGAGGTCGCGCAACTTGGCGTGATCGGCGGCGACGGTACGGGCATTGACGGCATCCTTGGCGAGATCGCCGGACGTCGGCTTGGTTCCCCGCAGCTTATGATACGGGGTGTAACGCAGCCGCGGGATCACGCAGATGAAGCGCCCCGCCTCGAGTTGCTGGTCGCGCAAATACGCCTCCGCCCGGACATCGTCCCGCAACTGCAAGGCAAAGGTCGCATCCGGTCCGAATTCCAAGACCGGGCTGCGCACGCCCTGGCGCCGAAAATAGTCCGCCGTCAGCGTATCGCGGCAAAAGATGAACGCCGCCCCGCTGAGCACGTCGCGCGTCGCGGCGCGGAGATGTCCCGCCGGCAATTGTGCGATCACCTCGCGCAGTTGGCGCAGCGTGCCGCCCTCGGGCCGGGTGGTGATGCTCGAGATCGGATCGTCGGTGATGCCGAAGATGCCATAGGGTTTGCGCGAGGCGGCGCGCCACGCCGGCATGTACGCGCCGCCCTTGAAACCGGGGCTCGAGCCGTGCAGCAGCAGATCCGCCTCCGACCAGGCCGCGAGCAGCCCGGGGGTGGTCGGCCGGCCCTGGGCGTCGAGATCACCCTCTACGATCCGCAGCCGGGGAAACCGTTCGTTCAGGCTTTGCCGGGCCTCCGGGCTGATCATCACCGGCCAGAGCGTGAATTCCGCCTCCGGGAAGTAGCGCTCGAACAGCCGCAGCGCCCCGGGCGTGTGCGCGATGTCGCCGATGTTGCCGCCCTGGCCGGTACCGGGGCGAAGGAGAATGCGCGGCGGGCGACCTTTGTCTCCGCTGCCGGCGGCAAAAAGTGAGGCGTTCGCGCTGCAGGCAAACGCGGCGGCCGTGGAGGCAATGAAGTTTCGGCGATTCATGGGCGAGGGGAGGTTTTTGTCGGAGCCTGCTGGCAGGCGATTTAATTCCAAGTCGCGTTCAAGCTGAGCTTAACCATTTGCCATAGGATTCGCATTGTAGGGGCGCT
>JBIJCX010000132.1:0-20937 GCA_044344465.1 Opitutaceae bacterium | reverse complement strand
GGCCGCGCGTGGTCGTGCCGAGCCAGACCGCACCCGCGTCGTCGGGCTGAATCGAGCGCACCTCGCCCGTGAAATCCTTGAGTTCGCCGGCCGGCGTCCAGCGGCCAGCGGCGTAGCGCAGGTAGGAAAGACCGCGGCTCCGACCGGCGAAAAGAAAATCCGGCTGATCGCTGGCCAACGCGAGGAAGTTGATCGGCTCCGGGGCGCGCGGTACGACCTCTGGTTGTGACTCTCCGTCCCGAAGCAGGAGCAGCCCTTCGGTGCGCCCGATGAGCAGGCCGGATTCGTGGCTGGCGAGCGTCCAGAGATTTTCGCCCGCGGCGGCAATCCGCTCGAACCGGGCGCGCGCGCCCGCCCCCAGATCCCCGGGGACGAGGCGGTACAGGCCCGACGCCGTCACAGCGTAGAGCGCACCGCGATGGCGGATAAAGTAGCGGGGATAATCGCGGCCGAGCCCGTTCAGCCGATCGAAGAGCGTGTAGCGCGACGCCCGCTCGATGCGGGCGACGCCGTTGTACGTGAGCGCCCAAAGACTCTGTTCGCGATCCTCGAAAAGGGACAACACGCGCTGGTTCTCGAGCCCCGAGTCCTCGTCCACCCGCGCGGCGAGCCGGCCGTCGGCATGGAGCAGGAAGACGCCCGCCGCCTGCGTGCCGACCGCAATGCCGCCGTCCGCGAGCCGGACGGCGCTCGAAAGCCGCCGCCCGTTCAGCACGGCGCCGGCAGGGAACGGCAGGGGCGCGAAATCATCGCCACGCAACAGGCCGGCGGTCCCGTCGCCGCAGATGATGAGCGCATCGGCCCGGGAGTCAGCCAGGACCAGCGGGCGTGAGTCGCGCACCCGCGGAGCCAGCTGCTCCACCGCGGAAAAATCCGCGCCCCGCCAGGCGAACAACCCCAGGCGGGCGCGATGGAGGAAGAGGCGGGCGCCGGCCGCCATCAGGACCTGCCCGCTCGCGCGCGGTTCGCGCCACCCCGTGAACAGGCCGTCGTGCCAGCGGAGGACCACCTGGTCGAACGCGAAAAAAACGGCACCAGCGTGCGCGATGGCACCCCAGCAGTTGCCGAGTGGTTTGAATTTGGCGGGCACGCGCTCCAGGAGCGACTCGTAGGTCAGCTGGCCGGCGGCGTCGGTCCGGAACCGGCCGAGCTCGTCCGTGCCGCCGGCGTGAATCAAGCCGTCGGACCCCAGCGCGAGGCCGCGCACGAACGCGGTGGGCACGGGAAGAATCCGCCAGCTGCGACCGTCAAACTCGAGCACGGCGCCGCGGTTGCCGAAATAGAGCAGACCGTCCGATGTCTGCAGCGCGGTCCAGACCTGGTTGTGGCGCTGGTAGTCACGCGGGAGGTAGTTGACGACCACCGGCCGCCCCGCCTCGGTGAATGGCTCCCCTCGCAGCCACGGCTGCGCCGGAATCGCGAGGGCCGCGATCAACAACAGCGCGCAGCGGGGCAGCATGGCGGCTTCGGAGTAGCGCGCGCGGCCCCGGGCGTCAATAGGCGCGCGACGCATCCCCACTTCCACCGCCTCCAAGCCCGACAGCAAGAAACTGGCATGCGCCCGCACCACCCCTTACGCATGTATACGTATATCCAGCGAGGCCAGTTTCAGCCAGAGTGTCCACGCTGCAGTACAACCCCTTCATCCACACACTCGCATGAAAACGAACCGTCGTTTCCCCGGCTGGCTTTTGCTCGGCCTCCTCGCGCCGTCCCTCTTCGCCGCGTCGGCCAAGGAACTCTGGACCCAAAAGCTCCCGGGCGCCGCCAAGTGGCACCAGACCACCAGCGTTGGCACCCTCCTCGTCGGCACCGACGATGTGCTGCTCTCGGTCAATCCCGAAGACGGCAAGGTCATGTGGACGCGCAACGAATTTCGCAAGACCACGCCGCACAATGTCCGCGAGGTCGAGGGCACGCCCGTGCTCCTCGCCAACAATTTTTCCGGGATGATGGACTCGAAGGCACGCACCAGCGCGGTCGACATCCTGACGGGCGAAGTCCTGTGGACCGGCCCCGAGTATGTCGGCCAATACCTCGGCACGTATCCCGTCGCCGCGCAGGGTCTCGCGCTCGTGCTGGTCAACGGCTATGATAAAGAAACGGGCACCGGCTGCTACGTCCACGCACTCGATCTAAAAACGGGCACCGAAAAGTGGAAGGTGAAGTACGGCGAGAAAGCCATCGCGCTGCACGTGGCGGATTCGTCGGGGACGTTCAGTCCGCGGATGGACTTGTCCGGTCACTATGATCCGGTGATCGAGGGCACGCGGGTTTATCTGCCGTTCCTTGGCGTGCACTGCCTCGACCTCGCCACCGGCCAGTTCGTCTGGCAGGTGCCGTTTCAAAACCATGAGGCCGGACTGAAGCGCGCGTGCGCTCCGCTACGGTGCGAGGGTGATCGCATTTACGCGGCGGGCGGCGGGCTGGCCTACGCCATCGACAAGGCTTCGGGCAACATCGTCTGGCAGAGTGAACACATCTCGAAATACGCCGGGCTCTTCAAGGCACGCGACAATGGCATCTTTTCCCAAATCGAGCCGATGGGCGATCGCGTGTTCGTGCGCGTCGGCGGCAATTTCTCCGACGGCAAGCAATACCACCTGCGCGAGCCGCTCGCCGTGCTCGCGCTCGACAAAACCACCGGCAAGACGATTTGGAACTACACGAAAATCGACGCCGGGCTGACCAACCTCCTCCCGCTGCCTGCGCTCGGCGCCATCATGGTCGCGGGAGGAGAGACCTTCGTCGGCCTCGATGCCACCGGGGCCGAGCCGACGCCGAAATTCACGACCAAGCTGGAATTCAAGCGCAAGATGGGCGGGGTTGAGATGGCCGCCAAGGGCGCGAAGATCGGCTTCGGCGCCCTCTCGGGCGGCCTCGTCGGCGGTCTCAAGGGCGCGGTCTCCGCGGCCAAGGCGGACAAGGCCCGGCTCGATGTTCCGGTGTCACTCTCCCAACAGGCCGACGGCACGGTAACGGTGCGCGGCCAGCAGCACATCGCCGGCTTCGATCCGGCGAAGAACACCCTCACCTGGTCGAATTACTTCGCGCCACCCGGAGTGAACAACTTGGCCGTTGTCGCCATGGGCGCGGTCAGCATCGCGCTCGCCGTCGCCAACACCGGCCAGGCCGCCATGGCCTCATCGACGTCGGATCACAACCGCGCCGTCGATGGCGCCATCGGATCGACGGACAGTTTTGGCAAATACGCCGCCCGGCGCTTCAGTGCGACGCGCGCGGCGGGCAACTCCGTGTACATGTTGACCAACATCGAAGAGGGCAAACAGAAGGGCCCGGGCATCCTGAAGGTCGACCTCGCGACCGGCGAACCCACGGGGCAGCTCCTGCTCAACGACAAGGAGCCCAAGTACAGCGTCGATGAAGCGGTCGGCCGCGTATTCTACTTCAAGGGCAAAGACGCCATCGTCGCGTATCAGTTTTGACCTGACAGGGCGGCCGCGGAGGCAAAAACCGCTCTCCCGCGAAATCCCGCGCGTTCTTGGTCGTGATCGCAGCCCAGGGGAGTGCGGTCAAATTCCGGGGCAAAATATTCAGGCCAGCACCGGCCAGAGGCCCTGGATATTTCGCAGGCAGGTCCGGCTCGCCTCTTCGCCGCCCTTGGAAAAAGCGTAACCGGCGGGCAGGTGTAGCAGGCCTTCATCGATGTGCTCGACGCGCCAGTGCGTCTCCAGCGACAGCATGCCCTGATAACCGCTGCGCTTGATCTCGGCGAAGTGCGCACGCCAGTCCACCTCGCCCACGCCCACCGGCACCGATTCGGCGCACAGCTGCTTGCCCGGCACGTCCCGCCGCACCGAGTCCTTGACGTGGATATGGATGATCGAGGGCAGCAGTTGCGGGAACAGCCGGGTGGGAGGAAACGAGGCCCCGGGCACATAGAGGGCGTTGCAGGGATCCCAGATGACACCCCAGCCGGCGGCGGGCAATTTCGGCCGGAGTTGAAGGACTTCCTCGCCCGTGGCGACGATGCAGGAACTTTCATTCTCGACTCCGACCCGCACGCCAGAACCCGCCGCGAGGTCGATCAATTTCCGGAGATGCCCGGCGATCGTGGCGACCGTGGCCTCGTCCAACGCGGCCGGCCGGCGCAGGAACGTGAATACGCGCACCAAATCACACTCGAGGGCCTGGGCGGTCTCCAGGCTGCGTTTGAAAAGTTCCAGGTGATCCTGAATCGCCGCCGCGTCATCGATCGCGCACTTGAAGACCGGGGACGCGCAGCCATGCACGCGCCAGCCTTCGCCCCGCACCGCCGCGGCGACCTCCGCGACATCCGCCCGGGTCAGGTCCTTGAACGCCCGCCCAAACATGCTGCGGAGTTCGAAGCCCGGGAGATTGAAGCTGCGCACGAAGCGCCTGACTTCAGGCAGCTCCTGTGAAATTTCGTCCGAGATGATGCTGAAGGAGGCGGGATAGTTCATGGCGATGAAAACGAGGGCTGGAGGTCAGGCAAATTCCTAGGCGCTGGCGGCACCGTCCGCCGCCTTCTTCGGCGGCTCGCGGAAGAAGATCAGGAACAGCACCATGACGGCCGTGGCGCCGAGGGCCGGAATCATCCAGATGTCGCGCCAGTCGTAGTTCAGCGCGCCCTGCGCCGTGGTCAGATGATGTGCGGCCAACACCTTGCCGGCGAGCATGGTGCCGACAAACGCGCCCACGCCCCAGAGGATGAAGGCGATGAATCCCTGGGCGGCGCCGCGGTTCCGATCGGTGGACTCGTTGTTGACGTAGAGCTGACCGGCAATGAAGAGGAAGTCGTAGCATACGCCATGCAGCAGGATGGCGGCGTAGATGAAATAGGTCTGCAGATTCGCCGCGCCCACGCTCTGCGCGAGGAAGAAGTAACGCGACGCCCAGCAGAGGATGCCGATGAAAATCGTCACCTTGTAACCAAACCGCCGGAGAAAGATGGGCAGGAGAAAGAGGAAAATGACATCCGAGACCTGGGCCAGCGAGGTCTTCACCGCCATATAGTCCCACTTCAGCTCGGTGAGATAGATGCCGAGCATCACGAAGTAGAAGTACAGCGGGATGCAGATGAGAAACATGCACGCGATGAAGATCGCGAACGAGGGCTTCTTCATCATCCCAAGCGCGTCGAGACCCAGGATTTCGCCAATCTTCACATCCGCACCCGTCTTCATGGGCGGCGTGTGCGGCAGAGTGAGGGAATAAAGTCCGAAGAGCACGGACAACCCGCCCGCGAGATAGAACTGCACCGCCGACTGCTCGCCCTTGATGAGACTGAGCGTGACCAGGCCGGCGATCCAACCCACGGCGGAGAAGATCTTGACCCGCGGGAAGGAGGTCTTCGCGTCTTCCAGGTGATGGAGCGAGAGCGAATTCCCCAGCGCCAGCGTCGGCACGTAGAGCGCGCAATAGAGGATGAGCACCGGGTAGAAGGTCCCGAAGGTGTGCAGGCTCGGCAGGATGCACAGTACCACGCCACCGAGAATTCCCAGTGTCGCCAGCATCCGTTCCGAGGAAAAATAGCGGTCCGCAATCAGCCCCACGAAGAACGGCGAGATCATGGCGCCGATCGCAAACGCGCCGTAGGCCGCGCCGATCTGTTCGCCACCGAATTTCAGCACGTTGGCGAGAAAGGTTCCCATGCTGACATACCAGGATCCCCAGATGAAGTACTGGAGAAACATGAAAATCGAGAGCTTGAGTCTAAGCGTGGATTGCGAGTGCATTTTTGGCGTAACGATTCAGGGGTTTGAAGACGAGGGGCGGTAAAGTGATGGGGGCAAAACGCGGGATGGGGCAAGCCTCGGAGTGGGTTCGTGAAATTTTCCGGGGCAAGGAAGGAAGAAACACGTTTACCGGCTTCTTCCGGCTGAGACTCGGGACGACTACTGCACGGGGTTCAAGAGGGGCTGCGTCCACGCCGTTTCAAATTCACCGGCGACACTGCCGTTGGCCTTCGGCTGGGAGGAGATTATTTTCGCGCGCACGTAGATGTCGTCATCCCGCAGCGTATAGGATGCGCTGCTGCCCCTGGATTCCGCCAGCACGGCGCCAATCTCCCTGGCATAACGACGGTGCGGCAAAGTACGCCCCGGACTACCAGCCACGGCCGGCATGATCTCACTCGCAGGATCGTAGCCTTTGCGCGTGCCGATGAATTGCGTCACATAGGTTACGCCGGGCTTCGCGGCGATGGCGACGACCAGGCGGTTGCCCTCGCGCTTGACCTCGCTCAACTCCACGCCGGAGGTGGCATAAAAATCCCCCGCTTCCATGGCGCGAACGACGGCTTCGGGCGTCAGAACGTTCGCCCGCACCATGACCCAGCCGCGGCCCGCATTGCTCTTGCCAATGCCCATCTGATGATAGTGGTGGCCATCGTCGACTGCGATTCCGTACATGATCTCCAGGCCAAGCCGGGTGAGCCGGTGGGTGAGTACAATATCCCAAAGCCGATCCATGCTGACGTGGGTCTCATCGCCTTGGTTGTTCACGCCGGGGTGCCCGTTATACACCTCAAAAAAGCGCTCTCCCTTCACCTGCATCAGTTCTTCCGCGGTGATGCCCCACTGAAAATTCGGATGATTGATGTGGGGAAACATCGGCTGACCGGTCTTTTCCCGCTGGGCCCTGACGGCCTCGACATTCCGTTGCATGACGTCGAGCGCGTTGTCGCCGGTTACTGGCGGGATCAGATCGCGGGGATTCGTGACGTTGATGTGCACCGGCCCGCCCTGCGCCGGTGTCGTGGCGGTTTTCGCGCGCTGCCATCGGCTGGTCAGTTCGAAGCTCGGAATCAGGAGGAACCGGCCCGGCTCCTCGAAAAACGGCCGAAACTCGCCCAGCGGTTTCAGCCGCACCTGCCTTTTCCCGCCAACCTCTCGCTGCTCCACCCAGTCGGTTCCGAATCGGGCCTGATATTTCTGCAGCACTGCGCCGCCGCCGCGCTCGGCCACCTGCCCGGCAAACGACACCGGTTGCTTGAGCTCCAGCCAGCGCTGCCCCTCCTGCATGATATTGTGATCCGAAAGGGCCAAAAAGTGATAGCCATTCTGCTTGTACCAATCGGCGATCATCTCGGGATAGTCATCACCATCGCTCCACAACGAGTGGGTGTGCAGGTTGCCCTTCCACCAGCGGGCCTCGGCGGACCGCGCGGCGATCGCGCCGCCGAACGCGAGGGCGGTGGTGAACAACACGACGTGCAGTCGGCCGGAATTCATGGGGGTAAGCGGAAATTCATGGCCGCCGGTCGGAACGGACGGCCTCGCATTCGCTCGGCAACAGTCGGAAGGCCCAAATCCGACCGGGCGACTACGGGAGCTTCTCGAGTTCCGCGACGGTCCAAGGCTTGCGGTCGCCTTCCTTGCCGCGAATCTCGGCCACCTTCGCCGTGCTGACAGGTCCGGCCTTGTTGCCCCATTCCTGGCGCACATAAGTCAACACCGCGGCCACCTTGTCGTCGCTCCAGTTGAAACCGGAACCGGCCACGCGCCCAAAGGCCGGCATCGCCGAGTTGTAGTCGGCCCCGTTGACTTTGATCGGACCCTGCAACCCGTGGAGAACAATGCGGATGAGGCGCTCCTCGGAACCGTTAACCCAGTCGGAAGCAACCAGCGGTGGAATCGCGCCGGGCTGGCCGAGGCCGGTGGATTGATGGCACGTGTTGCACGTGGCATTGTTGAAGAGCTTTTTGCCCACCGCAACGGGGTCGACCGGCGCGGCGGCAGCCGCTCCACCGGCGCCGGGCGTCACATTCTCGTCAAAGATCCGGGGGTCGAACTGGCCCGAATACCGATTCAGGTAGGTGCCCGCGAAGAAGATCAAGCCGCTGAAGATGAAAAGCAGGTTGAGCGGGAGGAGCTTGTAACGGGCCTTCTCGTCCGGTTGCTTGCCCAGGAGCTTCGCATGCGCCGCCAGCAGGCTGTCGTCGGTGACAGCCGCTTGATCGAGCCGCGGATCTGAATTGAGCGGCGCCTTCATTTTTTCCCCTCCGCCGGTGTCTTCTTCCCCTCTGGCGCGGTTTTCGCCGCGGGGCGCGGCGCCGGTCGAGACTCGGGATAGTCGTAAGCTGTATTCAAATTCAGGAGATAGGCGACGAGCGATTGCGCCCGCTCGGTCGGAACCACTTCAGCGCCCGGAGCCGGCGCCAGTTTGCCCGCTAGCTTGAGGGCCTTGGCGGACGGCTCGCCGACCACCTGGCGCGTCTCGAACAGGAATCCGTAAGCCGGATGGGTTGGACTGCCGGCGTAGAGCAGCTTCGCCAAATCCTCGGCATCCGGCGCCGAAGGCTTGCGCCCCGCCAGGTTGGTCAAATCGGGCCCCATCCGCGAACGACCCAACTGGGGGCGCGCCTGGTAAATGTAGTCGCGTGCCACGCTCTGGCGCTCACCCCAGCCGCGCGCCTGGTCGGCGCCGTAATCCGGTCGCCGCACCTGCTGCGTGTGGCACGCCGCACAGCCCAGATCGGTATACACAAGTTGCCCCCGCGCCGCGATGCCTTGGGCCCGCTCCGGAAAGGATTTCCCTTCGGCATCGTCGTAATAAGGCGCCAGCCCACCGAGCTGGTGATGGGAACCGAGCACGATGCCCGCCCAAGAAATTGCGAGCGCCGTAAAAAGGCCGAGGAGGAAGAGCGGACCGTTTTTCATGATGCGGACGCCTCCATCGTGCCCGGTTGGCGAAATGGACTTTCCGCCGGTGCCGCCGTCACGCAGCACGCGCAGGCGGTCTGGCAGAAGTGGACCAGGAAAAGGAGATTGGCGCCGAGCAATAGTAACTGGGCCCCGGAAGCGATCAGAAGCGAAACGCGGACGCGGTCAAAAATTTCGCCCCACGCCATCTTTGCATTCAAGAGACCTTCTGCCTGCGTCCACCCCGCCGCGGCCAGGGCCACAACCAACCCCACGACGCCGATGGTTACGAACCATCGATGTCCGTCGGTCAGCGCCGCCGAAGCCCAGGGCCGGCCCGTCAGACGCGGCACCATGAAGTAAATTCCGCCGAACAGCATCATCGAGACGCCACCGTAAAGCCCAAGTTGCTCGAGTGCGCTCGCGATGAAGGTGAATTGCGTTTCAACCGCCACCCCGCGGAAGGCGGTCAGGGCATCGAGCACGCCCGTGAGGACATAGGCAATCAGCCCGAACCGGACGAACTTGATCGCGGTGCCGCCCGCTCCAATCGCGCCCCGAAGGTTCAGCGTCACGACCATGTAGTGAAACAGCAGCATCGCGCACGCGACCACGGCAATCGTCGCGATCCAAGCTGGAACCGGACCGCCGACCAGATGGCGCCCTCCCGTCCACGTGCCGACAAAAATGAGCGTCCAAAAACCCAGCGGCGCAAAATCGTAACTCGGCAGCACGCGACCGGCGACTTTCGGCACGACATAGTAGGCGGCGGCGAGCGCCATGGGCGCGAGCCAGCAGGCCCAAAGGCTCTGCGCGTACCAGCCGGCCGCGATCGCCTGCAGCGTGCCCCGGAGGGGCGACCAGAGGAGCACAACCTGCGCGGCGGAAAACAACCACGGGAAAAGAAACAGCGCGGCCACCGCGTACCATTGCGACGCATACGTGCCATCCGTACGGCGACCGGACCAGGCCAGCACACCCGGAACCGCCATGGCACCGTAGGCCAGAAGCATCGCCGGCTGGACGTAGCGCGGGAGCTGGAAAAGCGCGAAGGACGTCATATCACCGGTCGCGATGCCCAACAGGCCGCCGACCACGCCGAGGTTCCAGAAAATCGTCCCGACGACGGCCCAGTTGAGCGCCCGCAGCGGCGAGCCGCCCAGACGGCCAAGAATCCAAAGTCCGAGGGCAAGGCCCGCATTTGCCGCCCAGCCATAGATGAAAGAGGTCTCGCGCAATGCCTCCGCCCGACCATGCGTCAGCCAGGAGCAGTCCGCCATGAAGCCGGGCGAATGCAGCTGGATCGATGTGATGAGCGCGAAGATACCGCTGGCAACAAGCCACACCAAACCGGCCCCCACCAGCAGGAGCAGCGGGCCTCTGGCCTGGGTGTCGACGGCGGTGACTTCGGCCGTGGCGGCGTGGATCGGAGCGTTAATCATCTCGGAAAAAAGTTGGCGCGCGGCCGGTTATTTCTTCGCGCCGTACTGCTGCACGGTGAGTTCCATCGCGCGCTCGATGGGCAGCTGCACCACGCCCGTCTTCTGGTCGACCCAGGCATAGGCCGAGGCCTGCTTCGACTGCTGGTCGCGGAGTTCGTTCAGCGTCGCGCGCCGGCTCGCCGCCGTGGCTTTCCACTGGAGTTCCTTGGGCAGGTTTTCCGCGGCGGCGTTCTGCGGTGCGACGGCCGTGGGCTCGTAGAAATGGCGCACGACGAACACAAACACCGCCAGCAACGTCAGGATGAAGATCGTGGTGATCAACGAAACCGGCCGGGCGGCGGCCGCAGCTGGCACTCTCGGGGCAGTCGTTTCACTCATGGTGCGTGAGGCTCTCGATGATGCGCGGGTCGCGGATCGGGATGAGTCGGGCGGTCGGGAAGCTGCGGAGGTACGACCACACGCACACGCCGCCAACGCCCACCACGGCGGTAATCGACCAGAGCAGGTTGATCGAAAGGAGCGGGAGGGCGTTGCCATGCGCGTCCTTCAGGGCGGGCAGCACATTGTAGCAGATGTCGAAGAATATGACCGCCAGGATCCAGAGCGCGATGCGGCGGATGATGTGCTGCGTCACCTTGAAGCGATACGACAGCAGCAGGCAGAACGGGACCACGAAATGCCCGAAGAGAATGACGATGATGCCGACATATTTCCACTGGTTCGGCGTGCCGTCGGCGTTCACCTCGCGGAGGTTGTACCAAAACGTCTCTTCCGGCACGTTGGCGTTCCAGATGAGGAAATACTGGGAAAACGTCACGTAGGCCCAGAACACCGTGAACGCGAGCATGAGCTGCCCGATGCTGTGAAAATGATTCGTGTTGAGCACGCCCTTGTAATCGCCCCGCCGATACAGCCACACCATGATCAGCACGCCGATGGAGAGCGCACCGCGCACGCAGTTCGCGAAGAACCACACGCCATACATCGTGGAGAACCAGTGGTACTCGAGGCTCTTGACCCAAAAGATCGCCGCAAACGTCAGCGACAGCGCCGCCAGCGGCAGGCCAAGGGCCGCCGTTTTGCGGTTCATGAACGTCCACTTGACGTCGCCGTCCGTGTCCTGGGCCACCGAGGCCCGGCGCAGCCGGGCGGAAATCCAAATCCAGATGGCAAAGAACCCGATCGTGGACCCGACGAACATGGGCAGGCTGAGGAAGCCCTCCTTCTTCAAGTAGAGCGGATCCGCCCCGACCGTGTGGCCACCGTGAAGTTCATGCGCGAGGTTCATCCAGGGCCAGACGAGGTCATGGGTGCCGAGCAACGAAACAATAATCAACGGCGTGAACAGCAGCGCCAGCCACTTGAACGAGCCGAGCCAGAGTTCCCACTGGCGGCGGAGCGCGGCCGACCAGGAGGCATCCATGATATGGTGGATCAACACCAGCAACAGCATGCCGATCGCGATGGCCGTCCAGTAGGTAACGCCAACCAGCCATGACATGGCGACGACTTGGGCACCCGAAACGAGGAGTCCCAGCGCCGTCAACACGATGCCGGCGATGCCGATGTAGAGCGCCCTGCTCGCCGCGGCAGCGGTGGAGGATCCGGCGGGAAGAGCGGTGGCTTCGTTGGTGCTCATTTGAGGCCGAGAGTTTGTTTCGCCGCGGCGTCCGTGACGTCAGCGGCCGTGCCGGTCTGGGCGCGCTGGAGGGCGCGAACATAGGCGACGACCGCCCAGCGATCCTCCGGCGCCAGCTTCGCGGCATAGGGCAGCATGTTCTTGTTCGGCGACCCGTTGGTGATCGTGTTGTAGAGTTCACCCTCGGCCATCTTGCGGAGACGATCGTCGTGGTAGGTCGGGGTCGCACCCATG
Source organism: Opitutaceae bacterium (assembly GCA_044344465.1). Taxonomy (GTDB): domain Bacteria; phylum Verrucomicrobiota; class Verrucomicrobiia; order Opitutales; family Opitutaceae; genus ER46. Next base: position 8,995 of record JBIJCX010000132.1, on the reverse strand, counting down.
CCGTATCGCTTCGTGATGCCATTGCCATCGCCGATGGCTCCATGACAGGGCGCGCAGAAGATCGAGTAGCGATCGCGTCCGCGCTGGATGAAATTCAGATCCACCGTCAGCGCCGCCGGGAAGCCCCGGGCAAAGGCCCCGGAGGCGTCCTTGCCCCGGTAGAGCAAATCGTCCTCTTGCAACATGCCACGCATGACCGTGTGCTCGGGCGGCGTCCGATCCGCCCGGCCGTCGGCAAAGAACTGGCTCGAGGACTGCGGGCGAAACTTCGGCTGATGCTTCATGCCCGGAAACGCCCACTCGGGAAACACGTCCAGCGGGGGCAGGGTGAAAGTCGTCCCCCGGAAACCCAGGACGGACACCGTGAGCACGACAACAAACGCAGTGACGAGGTAGACGTTGCGCATGGCTCAGGCTTCCAGCTCCTTGATGTCGCGGCCACCAGCCTGCGCGAGGAGGGCCCTGGTGTTGGCGAGATTGAAACGCGGATCCCGCGCCTCGATGACGATGAAGAAAGTGTCGTCCATGCCGCGGCGGATGTCGTCGTACTTCAGTACCGGATGGTAGTGCATCGGCAGCCCGTTCAGGACAAACATGCCGATGATCGTGGCAAAAGCGGTGAACAGAATCGCGAGCTCGTAGCTCACCGGAAAGGCAAACATCGGGCTGAAGAACGGCTTGCCGCCCACGATCAGCGGATAGTCGAACGCGTCCGTCCACCACACCATGGTCATGCCGGTGCAAAAACCGGTGATGCCACCGGCGAGAGAAATGCGCGGGACGATCGAGCGCTTGAGCCCCATCGCCTTGTCGAGGCCATGAACCGGGAACGGCGTGATCACGTCCCAATGGCGATAGCCGGCATCGCGGACCCTTTCCGCAGCCCGGTAAACGTCGGGCGTCTTGTCGAATGCAGCGATCAGACCGTAAGTTTGTGCAGCCATGGTCGGGTCGGTTTAGTGCTTGCCCGTTTGATGCGCAGACCCCGCGTCGCCGTGGTCGTGACCATGGGCGTCCGCCGCCGGGGTGACCGCTTTGAGCTCGGCCATCGGCATGAGCGGCAGAAAACGGATGAAGAGAAGGAACAGCGCCGAAAACACGCCGAACGTGCCAAAGAACGTGAAGATCTCGACGATACTCGGCGAGTAATAGCCCCAGCTCGAGGGCAGGAAGTCGCGGGCCAGCGAGGTCACGATGATGACAAAGCGCTCGAACCACATGCCGACGTTCACGAAGATGCAGAGCACCCACACGAGCGTCGTGTTGTTGCGCACCCGCCGCGACCAGAAGAACTGCGGCGTAATCACATTGCACGAGATCATGATCCAGTAGGCCCAGGCGTAATGGCCGAACGCGCGGTTGATGAACGCGAAGCCCTCATACGGATTCGCGCTGTACCACGCGATGAAGAACTCCATCGCGTAGGCGTAGCCCACGATGGTGCCCGTCGCCAACGTGATCTTGCACATGCAGTCGATGTGATACTGCGTGATCAAATCCTCGAGGTGAAAGACCGCCCGCAACGGCAGCATGAGCGTGAGCACCATGCCAAAGCCGGAGAAGATCGCGCCCGCCACGAAATAGGGCGGGAAGATGGTCGTATGCCATCCGGGGATCAGCGAGACGGCGAAGTCGAACGAAACGATGGTGTGCACCGACAGGACGAGCGGCGTCGAGATGCCGGCCAGGATCAGGTACGCCATCTCGTAATTGCTCCAGTGCCGGTTCGACCCGCGCCAGCCCATCGCAAACAAACCGTACAAGAACGACCGCACCTTGTTGCCCGCGAAATAGAAGCGATCCCGCAGGGTGGCGAGATCGGGAATCATTCCGACGTACCAGAACAGAACCGAGACGGTGCCATAGGTCGAAACCGCGAACACGTCCCACTCGAGCGGCGATCGGAAATTCTGCCAGATGACGTTCGAATTCGGGATCGGAAAGAGGTACCACGCGTACCACACCCGACCGACGTGGAAGACCGGGAAAATCGCGGCGCACACGACCGCGAAGATCGTCATCGCCTCCGCGGCGCGGTTGATTGACGTGCGCCATTTCTGGCGCAGGAGGCACAAGATCGCGGAGATCAGCGTACCCGCATGGCCGATACCGATCCAGAAGACGAAGTTGACGATGTCCCACGCCCAGTTGACCGGATTGGCGTGCCCCCACACCCCGACGCCGGTGGCAATAAGGTAGGTGATGCCGGCGACCGTGAAGGACGCGATGAAGCAGGCGACGATGAAGCAGACCCACCACCAGGTGGGCGTCTTGCCCTCGATAATCCCGCAAATCTTCTCCGTGATCCACGAGAAGCTGCGGTGGTTATGGACGAGGACCGCGCGCGGCAGAACCGCTGGCTTTACCTCCCGCAGGATCGCTGGCCCGTGGGCGGCGTGTTCAACGTGAGCCATTAGCGAGTTCCTCCCAGACGAACTGATCGGAGTTCGGTCCCTGCGCTCACGCGCCGGGATACATTGCGTGGTTCGGTCCGTGCTACAATTCGTGGGCCGCTCCGTGCGGAGCGGGAATCAAAGCGGAAAACGGCAGTCACAGTCGTGTTCATGCTCAATGCCCACCCTTCTTGGCCGCCGCCGGGGCTTCATGTCCGTGCCCCCCGCCGTGTCCGGCCGGGACGTTTTTCTTGTTGTACTCAACGCGACTCAAAGGCAGCGCACCGTAATCAGGCATCTTCGGGTTCGGATTGCGCAGCTTGCCCGAATAGGTCGTTCGCGGACGCGTGTTGAGATAACCAAGGACCGCGTAATCCTGCTCGCGGGCCTTGGCCTTCGCGACCGCGCTCTGCACATCGAGGAGGTTGCCAAATACGATCGCCTCCACCGGACACGTCTGCTGGCAGGCGGGCTTGATCGTGCCATCGGGGACGACGACATCGCCCGGCCGGCCGGCCTGGGCCATCTTTACCTTGTGCTGGATCTTCCCGTTCTGGATGCGCTGCACGCAATACGTGCATTTTTCCATTACACCGCGCATGCGCACGGTAACTTCGGGATTCTTCCCCAACTTCACCAGCTCCGGCATGCCATAGGGTGCGAGCTGGCCCATATATAGGCTGTCCAGCTGGCGCTGGTTCCAGTCGAAGAAGTTAAACCGCCGGACCTTGTACGGACAATTGTTCGCACAGTAACGGGTGCCGATGCAGCGATTGTAGGCCATGACATTCAGGCCTTCGTTGTCGTGCACGGTGGCGTTGACCGGGCACACCGTTTCACACGGGGCGAGTTCGCAATGCACGCAGGTCATCGGCTGCAGCGAAATCTGCGGATCCTCGGGCAGTTCGCGGTTGCCCTCGCCCCCGAAGGCCCCGGCATCGGCCGTGCCGCTCGAATAGTAGCGATCAAGGCGGATCCAGTGCATTTCACGGCCGCGCATCACCTGATCCTTGCCCACGATTGGAATGTTGTTCTCCGCCTGGCAGGCGACCACGCAGGCGTTGCAGCCGATGCAGGTGTTCAGGTCGATCGACATGCCCCACTGGTGGTGACCGTCGAACTGCGGTGTCGTGTACAGTGAGTTGCCCCGCGGAATCTGCGTCGCCCGCTGCGGCGGCGTCATCTTTTCGCCGTACTCCCCGAGGATGGAAGGGGAATGCGACTCCATGCCAATGCTGCGCACGAAGCCGGGGTCTTCCTGGTAGCCGCTTTTCCCTTCGAAATTCGCTTCCCGCACGATATCCCGGCCCTCCATCGACCAGTGCTCCTGCGTGTTGGCCAGCAGCATGCGGACGCCGGTATCAGCCAGCTTGGCCCCGGTTGCGATGTGCATCGCCCCGCTGGTGCGGAGGGCGTAGGCACTGAATCCCGCCCCCTTGCCCACATGGCCGGTCACCGTGCGGCCGTAGCCGAGGGCGACGACCACGGTATAATTCGATAGCCCGGGCTGGATGTGGACCGGACCGCGAACCTTGCGGCCGCCCACGCTGAGCTCGAAGACCCGCGCGTTTTCCTTGCCGACCACGAACTCATTCTCCTCCTTCCGTGCCACCTGGAGCAGCGAACCCTTCGGATCGATGCCAAGTTCCTTGGCGAGTTTCGGACTGATCAGAATCGCGTTGTCCCACGAAAGTTTTGTGATCGGGTCCGGGCACTCCTGCAGCCAGCCATTGTTGGCAAAACGGCCATCGTCCACCTTGAAGTCCGCGACAAAGCGAACCTCGAGATTCCCCAGGTTAAGGACTTCCTTGCGCGGCGGATTGCGGAACAAGGCTGCGATCGCCTGCCAGTTGAACGCCGGGGTAACCTTCGCATACGCCGTGCCGGCGAGCAGGCCGTCGTGCAGGAAGCGGCGCATCGCCTTCTCGCCATCTCCACTGGCGTTCGCGGCCACCGTCTCCAGTACCAAAGCATAGGGATCGGTCTTCGCTTCTCCGGCGAGCCGCGCGATCACTTCGATTTCGGTCAATCCGCCAAAGAGCGGCATGATCATCGGCTGCACCGGCACAATCGTGCCCTCGACCGTGCGCGCGTCACCCCACGACTCGAGGTAGTGGGTTCCGGCCAGATGGGTGCCATGCGGCGAAACCGCCGACGTCTCGTCGACGAAATAGCCGAGCCGCACGACATTGCCCACCGATTTCTGCAACGCCGGCCAGTCGAGATCGGCCGGCGCGTTGTAGGCGGGATTGCCTCCGAAAATGACCAATGTCTTGACCGCCCCGTCCTTGATCGCCTTCGCCAGATCGACAATGGACGCAGCGATCGGAGGCTGGGCCGCCACGAGATCCACGGTACGGCCATAATTGCCCAGCGCGGCGTTGATCCCGTACACGACGGCGTGGACTTGGGGCGAAAGATGAGCTCCCGCCACGACGAGACACTCGCCCCGGTGGCTGCGAAGGTCCGCGGCACATTCCTCGATCCACTTCCGATCGATGTCCAGGCCCTCGGCGAACGGTCGCAGGAACTCCGGCCCGTTCGAGTCGACCGCACCGGCGAGTTGCACGGCAAACGCCAGCATGTGGCTGCTCGCCAGCCGCAGCCGGTGGTCGGCCATGCTTCCCGTGATAGTGAGCCCGCTCTCCGCCGCATAGAGGCGGTTCATGGGGTCGTCCTTCTTCGTCACCCGGCGGCCGCGCGAGAAACCGCGGGCGTAGTACAGGCTGCCCGCCTCCGCATGCAGAAAATCGCAATCGATCGACACGATCCGCTTCGCTTTTGCGAAATGGTAGAGCGGCTTCACGTTGGCCCCGAACGAAGCTTGGGCGGCCGCTACCGGCGGCTCGTCCGCCACGGGCTCGTACTCGGCCCAAAGGGCGGCGGGAAATTTCCGCCGGAGCGCATTGACCAGCCGCGCGCGCGTGGGGGAGGAGGATTCCTCGGCGAGGAACGCCAGGCCCGCACCCTGGTTGCCGGCATGGCTCTGGCTGATGCTGGCGAGCAGTTCGTTGACCGCCGCCGCCTTGAGAACCGCCCCGCCCTTGGTGTGCGCCGTGGCGCGGTCGGGATCGTACAGATCCAGCACCGAGGCCTGCGCCAAAAGTGAAGCCGAACCGCCATGCGGCTCGTACGTGGGATTGCCCTCGACCTTTGTCGGGCGGCCCTGGTGCGTCTCGGCCAGCAGCGGAACCGCCCATTTGCGCAACGGCATCGCGGTCGCGTAATATTGCGGCAAGCCGGGAATCATGCCCTCAACCGTCCGGCCAAACGGCAGGATGTTCTGCTCCGGCCGTCGGCACCCGGCCAGCCCGGCGCCACCGAGCGCGAAGGATGCCGCCATGATCTTCATGAAATGGCGACGATCGACGCCATTCAGGTCCGAAGCTCCATCCGGAAACTCGCGCTCGAGCTGCGCCTTGAAACCGGGCGTACCCGCCAGTTCGTCGAGGCTGCGCCAGTACTTCGGGCCAGTCAGCTCGCGTTCGGAGGGTGCAGGAGGTGCGACTTGGCGTTTCATCGGTGGCAGCCGGAGCAGCTCTGGGGCGGTTTGACTTTCCAGTCGTGCACAAACGTCGCCGCTTGTTTCGCGCCCGCCGCGCTTTGGTCAGCGAGCGCCTTGGAGTCGAGATTGAAAACATCCTTCGGGTCGCGCAACCGCGCCGCCGGGTTGCGGTGACATTCGAGGCAAAACGCCATGCTGAACGGCTGCGTGTGCGCCACCGTGTCCATCTCGTTGACCTTGCCATGGCATTCGACGCACGAAACGCCGCGATTCACATGGATCGCATGGTTGAAGTACGCGTAGTCCGGCGTCTGGTGAATCCACACCCACGGAACCGGCGTCCCCTTCGCGTAGCTCTCACGCACCGGAGCCAGCAGCGGACTGTTCGTCTTGATCAGACTGTGGCAGTTCATGCAGGTCTGGGCCGTCGGCACCTCCGAATGACCCGACTTGTCGACGCTCGAATGACAGTATCGGCAGTCGAGGCCAACCTCCTGCACGTGCTTGGCGTGGCTAAACGGCACCGGCTGGACCGGCGCGTAGCCGACCCGCGTGTACTTCGGCGTCATGTAATAGGTGACGCCCGCCGTGGCGATTCCAGCCAGCACCCCCAGATAAATGATGATCTGGAGCGGCAGCTTGTTTGCCGACTTCGGAAAAAGTTTCGACATGAGCGGGAAGTCTTCCTTCAGCCGCGCCGATCAAACCGTCGCCGCGCGGCGGGCCACCGCCCGCGCATCGCGACGCACGGCCACGGGCAGCGCCGGTATCGCCGTGCCGTTCACTCGCGTCTCACCGCTCGCCGCCGTTGGGCTGAAAAGCCCGGGCAGGAGGCTGGGAACCGCCGCCGCTCCGAGCAGCTGGGCAAAGAATTTTTTTCGCGATGGGTTGTGGGTCACGGGTCGGGAAAAGTAGGGAAAAACGCTTTCGAAAGAAGGGCGCGAAGTTTCGCTTGTAAACCAAAATTTCGGTTGAATTTTCGAAACCCAAAAAAACCGGCTCCGGGCCGGTCAGAAAACCGCCGGGGATCACGCGGCGCGTCCGGCCTCAAAGGAACACGCCGTCGCGCATCGGCCGGGTAAAATCGCACCGCTGCGCGATCTCGGGGTTGTGCGTCACCAGAATCACGGCCTGCCCGTTATCCTGCGCCAGCCGCGTCAGCAAATCGAAGACCAGGGCCGAATTCTTCACGTCGAGATTTCCCGTCGGCTCGTCGGCCAGCAGAATGGTCGGCTGGTTCGCGATCGCGCGGGCCACGGCGACGCGCTGCTGCTCGCCGCCCGAAAGTTGCGTGCCGAGCCGGTGCGTCTTGCCGCCGAGGCCGACCGATTCGAGCAGATCGTGGGCGCGCGCCCTCATCGCCTCGGGCGCGAGCCGCCCGAGCTTGCGCATGGGCATCATCACATTTTCCAGCGCCGTGAATTCGAGCATCAGAAAATGAAACTGGAAAACGAAGCCGATGTGCGCCCCGCGGGCCGCCGTCCGCGCGACATCATCGCGATTCGACATCAGCCGGCCATTGATCTCAATCTCGCCGCCATCCGGCTGATCGAGCAGGCCCAGGAGGTAGAGCAGCGTGCTCTTGCCGCAACCCGAGGGCCCGACAATCGCGTATACCTTTCCCCGGCGCGCCTCGAACGATACCCCCTTCAACACGTGCACCCGCCCCTCGCCTTCCCCAAGGTAGCGCTGGAGATTCTGGCACCGCAGGGCGAAGGCGGCATCGGCGGACGGCAACAGGGCGGAAGGGTCAGGCATCGGTCGAAGGGGTCGCGCGCCAGCTGAAATTATTGCGACGTGCCGCGGATGATGTCACCCGGCTCGAGCCGCGCCGCGCGGCGGGCGGGCACGAGGCTCGCGATCATCACCATCACCACGGCGGTAGCGATCGCCTCGACGTAGTGGCGGGTTTGCCACGAGATCGGAAATGTTTCCGTCTTGAAGATGCCGTTGATCGGCAGCGGCACCTGGCCAACCGCCCACGTGACGCCGGCGCCGAACAGGCCGCCCACCACCGCGCCGATGGCGAGCACAATGACCGCCTGCCACAGGAAGATCTGCGTGATGTCGCGCCGCTCGTACCCCATCGAGCGCAGGATCGCGATGTCCTTGGTTTTCTCCAGGACGATCATGGCCAACGTGTTGAACATCGCGAGGCTCGCGATGAGCGTGAAGATCGTGACCGTGATGCCCGTTGAGACGCTCAGGGCATTGAAGACCGTCAGCCAGGTCTTCTCGCGCTGCTTCCAATCCTTCACGCTGTGCCGGAGGACTTCCTCCATGTGCGCGGCCTCGGCCGGGGCGCGGTCCGGATCCTTGAGGCTGATCTGGATGAACGTCGCCCCCGTGGGCCGCTTCAGGAGCGAGCGCGCCGCGACGAGATCCACATAGACGCGGGTCTTGTCGATCTCGCGGTAGCCGGTCTCGTAAATCGCCGCCACGCGAAACCGCCGCGACTCGCCGCGCAGGTTGACCGTGAACGGATCGCCCGCCGCGAGCTGCAGCCGGTCCGCGAGCACCCGGCCCACCAGGGCGGCCGAGGGCGAGTTGCGAAACTCATCCAGGCTGCCGCTCATGATCTGGTTCTGCAGATTCGAAACCCGCAGATGGTCGTCGAGGTTGATGCCAAAGACCTGCGCATCCTCGTTCTTGAACGAGCTGCTGAGCTGCACGCTGCCGCGGAGCACGGCCGAGACACCGTGCACATTCGCGAACTCGCCCACGATTTCCATGATCCGCGCCGGTTCCTCGATGCCCTCGATGTACTTCACGCCTTCCTTTTGTCCCACCTGGAAATCCGAACCGCCGGCGGCATCCATGCTGCGCATCGTGTCCTGGATCTTGTCCTCGATCCGCATCGCGCCATCGCTGCCCAAAATGGTCCGGATGAAAAACACCTCGAAGCCGCTGGTCGTCGCCTGCGTGACGATGAACAGGCCCACGCCAAGGATGGTGCAGGACAGGCTCATGAGCATGGCGCGCTTCTTCGCCGTGAGAAAGCGGAAGGCGATGCGGAAGTTGGGCGACATCGGCGGTGCTAAGGAGGACAGGCGCCTGCGCCGTCACTCGGACGGCTTGAGGCGGACGCGCTGACCGG
>JBIJCX010000435.1:0-6457 GCA_044344465.1 Opitutaceae bacterium | reverse complement strand
TTTTGAGCGTGAGCATGTTTGAGCAAGTGGAGGTACATGAACTGTTTACGGAACTTGGACTCTCGAATCCGCTTGGCGACGATCCTAACCAGCTAGTCATCAACTATTAATAACCGGACAGCAGTGATACGCAGTCATGAAAAATGGATTTAAGGTGTCGCTGGTTAAGGTGGCTGTGATTCACGCATTCGAGAACGTCCCGTGCAGCACTAATTGCATCTTGCTCGTCGACAGCATCACTCGATTTCCGTCGCAGGCGACCCTCCATAAACTCGCGGCGGTGCCGAATAAATATGTCCTCACTGACGCCGTGGCACGCGATTTCGCGGCAAAGTATTTTGTGAGCAAAAGCCCGATCAGGAAATCGAATCGACGTGAGTGAAAAGTCATTCGCCTCGTGCCTGCTGCCTCGGCACTGGCAAGTCCACTTGTCGGCGACTTTTGCGTGCATAGCGAGGACTCATTCGAACGCATATATTGATGCCATCCCGGCGTACGGGGTCAGGCTGTTACACGTTTCGAATCGCGGTGCTGTCAAAGACTGGAGTGCGGCCAAAATAGGGTCATATCGAGAATCGAGACAAAACGGCGTTGAATGGGCGTGGTGGTCCGAAGGGGTCTGGCTGATGAGTGTGATTTCGGTTTCCGGGTATTCGTGGCCTGCCGTGAATTTGCCGGATCAAACGCTGGGCCGCGTGGACACTCCGCGTTACCCTGGGCGGCAGGTCGGGAAAGCTTCGGCGCGAATTACCTGCGGCGATTTGCCACGTCATCAAAACGCCTCAGGCGGACAAGTCGTGGCAGCGAACCTTGGTGCCACCGGCAGCCCGGAGCCGCAACCTTGGAAACTGCCGCCGTCGTCGACCGCGAACCGGTCCGGCCTGGAGGAAAGCCGATATCACTTTCATCAACCTGACCCGGTCGGAGCGTGCGGTCGTGTTCAGGAAAATCTAAAGCGGTAAAGTTCGGCGACCTTGCGACAGATTTGGATTCGGCGGACGGGCGACACACTGCCGGCCACCGCGGAAACCTTCATCCGGTTCACCTGGTGAAAGTGCACGCAGTTGAAAACAGTGCGACGTTCCAGCCCATCGGAGCCGTTGAGGACGACCTCGTGACGTGCGGCGTTGTCAGGCGCCCCGCTCGCTGCCTAGTTTTTCTACGCTACCGGAAAGGCCAGAAGTGGAAGAACTCGAGGAAGAAAACGGCTGCGACCACATAGCCGACCGCGGTCATCTTCTTTGAGTCACCGAGGGCGATGGCCAACAGAGCCGCGCCGATCAGCCCGAGCCCGATGCCATTGGCGATGCTGAACGTGAGGGGAATGCCAATTATCGTCAGCACGGCTGGCGCGGCGACCGTGAAGTCCTTCATATCGATCTCGATCACCGACTGCATCATGAAGATGCCGACGATGACCAACGCCGGAGCCGTGGCGGCCGCGGGCACGATCAGGATCAATGGCGTGAAAAACAACGCCAGGAGCATGAGCACCGCGGTCGTCACCGTGGTCAGCCCGGTGCGGCCGCCCGCCTCGACGCCGGCCGCGGACTCGATGTAGCTGACGACGGTCGAGGTGCCGCTCAGCGCGCTCAGAATCGTGGCGATCGAGTCCGCCAGCAGGGCGCGGCCCGCCTTGGGCAGGGTGCCGTCGGGTCGCAGGAACCCGGCCCGTTTGGTGACCCCGATGAGGGTGCCGATGTTGTCGAACAGGTCGACGAGCAGCAGCGTGAGGATCAGCGGGAGCGCCATGAGGATGGCGTTGGTCCGGGTCAGAAACTGAAACGTGAGCTTGAGGAAGACGGGGGCCGGCGAGGCGGGCAGGGCGACGAGGCTTTCGGGCAGTTGCGTGACCATGTTGCCGCCGCCCGCGCGCACGAAGAGTCCGGCGACCGTGATGACCGCGATGCTGATCACGATCGCGCCCGGGACGCGGCGCGCGACGAGGATGGCCGTGAGCGCGATCCCGGCGAGGCAGAGGGCCACCGGTCCGGAGGCAAACTTGCCGGCCGAAACAAAGGTGGCGGGGTCAGCGACGATGATGCCGCCGTTCTTCAACCCGATGAACGCGATGAAGAGCCCGATGCCGCACGTGACCGCGATTTTCAGGGAATGTGGAATCGCGGCGATGATCTTTTCCCGGACGCCCGTGAGCGTGAGCAGGAGAAAAATCACGCCGTTGACGCAGACCATGCCGAGCGCCTCGGGCCACGGCACGCCGCGGGCCCCGCAGATCGTGAAGGTGAAAAACGCGTTGATGCCCATGCCGGGTGCCAGTGCGATCGGGTAGTTCGTGAGCAGCGCCATCAAAAATGTGGCAACCGCGGCGGTGAGCGCGGTCACGGTGACAAGGGCCGCCTTGTCCATCCCCGTGTTTGCGAGGATCGCGGGGTTTACCGCGAGGATGTAGGCCATCGCGGCGAAGGTGGTGAGCCCGGCCTGCAACTCGCGGCCAACGGTGGTGTGATGCTGATCGAGTTGGAAGAGGCGTTGCAGCATGAAAGTTCTTTCTCGTTCTCGGAATCGTTCTCATTCTCCTTGGCCGGGCCGGAGTGAAAAAACGAGAACGATTACGCGGAACAAGAACGAGCTAATACGATGCCACTCATCGACGCGCACGTGCATTTGTACCCGCCCGAGCTCAACCGGGATCCGGAGGCGTGGGCGGCCGCAAAGGGTGAACGGCATTGGGCGGCCCTCTGCCTGCGGCGGCGGCGCGATGGCCGGCCCGTGCAGACGTTGCCGACGACCGATCAGCTCCTGCGGGAGATGGATGCGGCGGGCGTGGAGCGTGCGGTGTTGCTCGGCTGGTACTGGGAGAGGCCGGAGACCTGTGCGTGGCAAAACCGGTTTTATGCCGCCGCGGTTCGCGCCCACCCCGATCGACTGTCGGCCTTTGCGACCGTGCATCCCGCGGGCGGACGCGACGCGACGATCGCGGAGGTGCGACGGGCGCACGGCGAGGGCTTGATCGGACTCGGCGAGCTCTCGCCGCAGGCGCAAGGCTACGCGCCGGACGACCCGTTTTTTCACGAGGCGCTCCGGCTCGCGGGTGAACTGAGTATGCCGGTGAACCTGCACGTCACGGATCCCGCCAGTCGTCCGTTTCCGGGGCGGATCGAAACCCCGGCCGAGGATTTCCTGCGGTTGGCGCAAGCCTTTCCGGCCACGACGTTCATTCTCGCGCACTGGGGCGGGTTGCTGCCGCTGCGCGATGCGAGTGCGCGCCAGCTCGGGAATATTTTTTACGACACCGCCGCCTCGCCGCTGCTCTACGATCCGGGAATCTGGCAACGCTTTCTGACCGTCGTGCCGGCGGAGCGCGTGCTGTTCGGGTCGGATTTTCCGCTGAATCTGTATCCGAAGGTCGACGACCTGCCGACCATGACGCGATTTGTGGGCGAGGCGCGGGCGGCGGAAGTGGGCGGTGCGGTTATGGGTGGGAATGCCGCGCGACTGCTGACGCTGTAGCAGGACCGGCATCATACCAAGAGCCCGATATTCTTGGACGACGAAGAGTCCAACCCCGAAGGACTCGGGTATTAGGCCGCGATTGCCCGCGCGGGGCATAAGGCCGAACGGAGACCCGTAGGTCGGCCTGCTCGCGCTGACCTACGTCCGCGCGATGTCGCCGGCGCGGCGCTGGATGCCGCTGATGACTTCGGCGGTCCGCTCCATGTTGGCCCGGGTGCCGAGCAGGCTGTGCTGGGAAAACCAAACCGCCTCCGCGCAAATCCGATCGTTGACCGGGCAGTGGTTGCGTTCGACCCAGCGGGCCATCAGATCGGCTCCAAAAATCCGCTGGTAGTGTGGGTTGTGCGCGAGTGCCTTGACGTGGGCGGAGTTGTTGAGCGGGGTGTAGCCCGAGCTGCCTGATACGCCCTCCTTCGCCAGCGCCTGCAGGAATTTGGCGCGGGGCAGCCCGGCGAAATGCTGTTGGTCATAGCGCAGCATGTAGAGATGGAAGCCGCTGCGGGTGGTCCCCGTGGGCAGGCGCGCGGGAAAAATGCCGGGGATCTTTTGCAGCAATGTCGTCAGGTAGGCGGCGTTTTCGTCCCGCGTCTTGGCCTGCACGTCGAGCCGGGTCATCTGGGCCAGCAGGAGTGCCGCCTGGAATTCCGTGAGCCGGTAATTCGCGCCGCGGCCCGGGTCGATGCCGGGCTTGGCACTGCCGGGCGTGTGGTAGTTGTAGCAGAGATTGGCGAAATTTTCGTCGTTCGTGAGGATGGCGCCGCCTTCACCCGCCGTGAGGTTCTTGCTCGCCTGGAAACTGAAGCAGCCGCCGATCCCGATCGTGCCAACGGGCTGGCCGCGCCATTCGGCGAGCGGTGCCTGGCAGGCGTCCTCGAGGAGCGTGATCTTGTGGGCGCGCGCCACGGCGCTGAGGGCGTCGAGATCGGCGGGGGTTCCACCAATATGGACGGGCAGGAGGACTTTGGTGCGCCGCGTAATCGCGGCCGCGACCTTGGCGGCGTCGATTTGAAAACTCGCGAGATCGCAGTCGACGAAGATGGGCAGCGCGTAATTCGCGGTGATAGCGTTGAAGGTCGCGACAAACGTATACGGCGGCATGATGACCTCGTCGCCCGGGCCGACGCCGAGCGCGCCGAGCGAGGTGAGCAGGGCGGTCGTGCCCGACGAGGTGGCGAGGCAGTACCGCGCGCGCATTTTTTCCGCAAATGCGGCTTCAAATTCCTTGACGCGACTGCCCAGGCCGCGGCCCCATTTTCCAGAGCGCAGCACGTCAAGCAAAGCCTCCTCGTCGCGCCCGTCCCACCGCGGCCACGCCAGCGCCGTCTTCTCTCCAGACGGCTTTGCGGCTTTGGCCGGCGCGGTTTTCTCTGCGGCAGTCGCGGCGGGAAGTCCGAGGGAGAGACCGGTGCCGGTCGCGACGGCACGTCCGACAAATTTTCGGCGGGAGAGGGGAGATGGCATGACGAGGGGAGGGGTGCCGACGCGAGAACCTTCGCGCCGAGGTGCACCGGGAGAGGTGCGGCAGGAGGGTGCGAACAAACCGGATGTTCGTCGATGGGAAACGGGGTGGACCCGCTCTGCTGTTCCCGAGACCTTGGTTTCGGAACAGGCGAAAGCGGGGTCGACCAGGCGCTGGCTAGCCGGGAGCGATGCACTCTCCAGTTGGACAGGTGGGCGAGCAGCAATGAGCGGGTTGACCCTTCGGCCGCCCGCCTACTCTTGGCTTGTCCACGTTTTGTCGCTCGGCCATCCCACGACTCTGCGCTCCAGCGTTTGGCGCCTCCCGGATTCGCAACGTGCAACAGCCTGACCCCTCACGCCGCGCCGCTCAGAAATCGAACGAGTTCGACAGTTCATAGGCGCGCGGTGGTGACACGGCCCAGACGGGGGAGCCGTCGGAGTTTGCGGCCACGGCCCGCAGGCCGGTCTTGCTGAAGAGATTTTGCGCGTTGAGCTGGATCTTCCACCGCACGCGGTCGCTCATGATTTTCCGCGAGTAGTTGAGGACCATGCCGCCGGCGATGATCGCGTCGCTTTTGTATTCCTTGGTCAGGTCGGAGGCGGGCCCCGCGTAGTTTTCGAGCCCGCCAAAATTGAAGGGCGCGGTCTTCTGGCCGTAGCCGATCACCTTGCCGGATTCCCAGCGAAGGTTCGTGCCGATGCCCAGGCCCTTGAGGCGTCCCGCGGTGAAACTGTAGCGACCGACCAGTTTTCCGGTGTAGGGAGCAATGCCACGGTTGGACGTGCCCTCACTGAGGATTTCGTTCACCCAGTTGGCCGCGATGGCGGAGACGAATTGATTGGTGAGCGGCGTGGAGGAGGACGTGGTCGTGTTGTTCGTGCCGTCCACACGCAGGCCCTCGGTGAAGTATTTTTTGTAGTAGGGCGCGCGCACGGCGAGGAAATCCCCAACCTCATGGCCGACGCGGGTAACAACGTTCTCCAGCTTGTCGAAGCTCGCGACGAAGTCCCAATTCCGGTTCGGTCGGAAATAGACCTCGACGGCGGCGCCCTTGGAGACGGTGTCCTGCGTGCTCGAAGCATTGTTGGGGGTGGTGTAGCGTTCGTTGGTTGTGCCTCCGCCCGCACTGATGGTGCTCCATTCCGCCAGCCGTCCGGCATTGTTGAGTGCGTTGTAGAGATTATCCTCAAAGGCCACGACGCGCACGCTCGCGACTCCCGTGTTGTTGGTGGTGCCCTGCTGGCTGGATTTGAACGCGGTCACTTTCACATCCAGCTTGTTGTTGAAGAGGGCGACGCCGATACCCGCCTCGTTGGTCTTGCCGGTGGCCGGAGCGATCGAGCGATAGAGGTTGTCCAGGCGCGGATTGGTGGCGGCAAAGTTTTCCGAGCGATTGGCGAAGAGCCGCACCTGGTCGGTGACCTTGAAGACGACGCTCTGCGTGGTGGTGTCGGCTTCGTTCCTGAAGTTGGTGCCGGTCGAGAGGAAGTCGCTGCGGTCGCGGCCCGGGTAACCCGGAAA
>JBIJCX010000434.1:0-6459 GCA_044344465.1 Opitutaceae bacterium | reverse complement strand
AGCCGTTGAAGGTGGCCTCGCCGTAGGCATCGGGCAGCCACGCGTGCAGCGGCGGCACGGCGGCGTTGAGGATGAAGCCGATCATCACCAGATAGGCCGCGGTCGACGGGTGCTGAACATCGAAGGCACCAAAGGCCATGCTGCCGGTTGCCTTGTAGTGCAGGACGATGCCAGCCAGCAGCGCGACGCCACCCGCCATGTGGACGAGGAGGTAGCGGTAGCCGGCCCCAAGCGATTCCTTCCGGCCGCGGAACCAGATGAGAAAAACCGACGAGAGCGCCATCAACTCCCAGAAAAGGAAGAGGGTCAGCAGATCGCCGGCAAAGATGGCGCCCAGCGAACCGGCCACGTAAATCCAGGCGACCGTGTGCTCGATCGTGCGCTTGACGTGCATCCCATAGAGCGTGCCGAGGATGCACATCAGGCCCATGATATAGGCGAAGACGGTGCTGAGGGCGTCGACCCGGCCGAAGACCAGCGTGAATTGCAGGAAATGCACTTCGCCAAACGTCCCCCGGGTCAGGGCGATAATCCGGGCAAAGGTCAGGATGGGGATCAGCAGCAGCCAACCCTGGCGCAGGCGCGCCGGCACCAGCGGCAGCAGCAGACCGCCGGCGATTAGGATGAGCGCGGGATGCAGCCAGAGGTTACTCATCGTAGTAATCCTCGCGGGTCATGATCCCGGCGTGACCAAACGCCTTGGAGACGAGAACAATCAGCACGCAGGCCACAAAACCGAAGGCGGCCCAGAAGCCGGGGAAGTGTTCGGCCTTGGTGTGGGCGTGCGACTTGTCGACAATCGCCGGCACCGCGTCGGCTAGGACGAGCAGGACGAGGACGACAAGGCAGCCGTAGATCACGGCTTTCAGATTACAGCGCAGGAACTCGATGAAGCGGAGAAGTTTCATTTGGTAGCGGCCTGCACGACGGCCTCGGCGAACGACATGAAGAAATCCGGATAGAGGCCGATGACCACCGAGATGGCGGCGGTGAGGCAAAGCGGGATGACCATGGCGAGCGGCGCCTCCTTGTGATGGTGGTGCGCGTCCTCCGCGGATACCTCACCGAAGAAGCCCTGGTAAATCACCGGCACGAAATAGGCCGCGTTGAGCAGAGTGCTGGAAACCAGGACCACGAGGATGCCGATCGACTTGGCATCGAGCGCGCCGACGAGCAGGTAGAGTTTCGAGATGAATCCCGCGACCGGGGGCGCACCGATCATGCTGAGCGAGGCGATGGCGAAGGCCCCGAAGGTCCACGGCATGGCGCGACCCAGACCGCTCAGCTCGGAAATGTTCTTCTTGTGCGTGGCGACGTAAATGGCGCCGGCGCAGAAGAAGAGCGTGATCTTGGAGAAGGCATGGTTCGCGATATGCACGAGACCGCCCTCGATGCCGGCGGGCGTGAGCAGGGCGACGCCCAGGATGATATAGGACAACTGGCTGACGGTGGAGTACGCGAGGCGTGCCTTGAGGTTGTCCTTGCTCAACGCAATGATCGAGCCGACGAGGATCGTGATGGAGACGAAATAGGCGGTCGGGAGCCCGAGGTTGAGCCGATCCATGAGGTCCACGCCGAAGACATGGAGCATGACGCGGACGGTCGAAAACACGCCGACCTTCACGACCGCGACGGCATGGAGCAGCGCGCTGACCGGCGTGGGCGCGACCATCGCGCTGGGGAGCCAGTTGTGCAGCGGCATGACGCCGTTCTTGGCGAAGCCCAGGATGCAGCAGATATAGAGAACGGTCACGACGCCGTTGTGCACGCCGGCGGGAATGATGCCCGTATGGACATTGGTCGCGAAGTCGAGGGTGCCGGAAAGAACGTAGATCAGCACCATCGCCGGGAGAATGAGGCCTTTGGCGGTGGTTGTGAGGTAGGTGAGGTATTTCTTCGCGCCTTCGTAACTCTCCTCGTCCTGATGGTGGGCGACCAGCGGGTAGGTGCAGACACTGACAATCTCGTAGAACAGATAAAGCGTGAGCAGATTGTCCGCGAACGCGCAGCCAATCGCGCCGAACAACGCCAGGGCGAAACAGGTGTTGAACCGCGTCTGGGCGTGCTCGTGCAGGCTGCGCATATAGCCCGCCGAATAGAAGACCGTCACAATCCACAGGAACGAGGCGGCGACCGCAAAAATCATCGAGAGCGCGTCGGCGCGCAGCGAAATGCTCAGCCCGGGCAGCAATTCGAACACGGTGAAGCGCAGCATCCGCCCGGCATGCACCGCCGGAACCAGCGAGGCCGTGATGATGAACAACACCAGCGCCGCGACGAACGAGCAGGCCTCGCGCACGTTCGGACGCTTGCCAGTGGCCATCACCAAACCGGCGCCAAGCAGCGGCGTGAGAATCGCGAGCAGGAGGCGGATGTCTTGGGGAGCGTCCATGAATCACCCTTTGAGCTCGGATAGTCCCGCGGACTCGATGGAGCGGTAATTGCGATAAACCGCGATGATGATGCTCAGGGCGATGGCAACCTCGGCCGCGGCCAACCCCATGATGAAGAGGACGAAAATCTGCCCGACCGTCGGATCGGGCGCCATGAACCGGTTTACGGCCATGATATTCAGCGACGCCGCCGAGAAGATGATTTCACCGGCAATCAACATGCCAATCAGCGTGCGGCGCCGGATCAGGCCGTAGATTCCGACGGCGAGGAGAAAGGCGGCGACCACCAGGTAGATGGTGGGATGTTCGTGCAGATGGAGGAGCTTCATTCCTTTGTCCTTCCGAATCGGGCCACCACGAGCGCACCCACAATGGCGACCAGGAGTACGAGCGAAATCAGTTCGAAGGCCATGCTGTAGGTTGTGAGCAGGGCCGTGCCGATGGCCTTGACCGAACCATCGCTCACGCGGGTCGGCGAAACCGGCCAGTTGCCACGGATCCCCAGGTTCGCGACGGTGCCAAACACCGCCGCGCATACCAGCAGCGCGCTGCCGCCCCAGACGATGGCATGGCGACGCTTGCCGGCCTCCGGCGGTTCGTCGGGCTCCGACAGCATCACGCCGAAGACAATGGTGATGCAGACCGCGCCGACGTAGATCAGAATCTCCATCAGGGCCAGAAACGGACTGTTCAGGAAGTAGTAGAGCCCGGCCAATCCCACACAGCAGATCATCAGGCCACAAACGCCCCGGATGATTCGCGTGCTGAGGCTCGCGATCAGCGCCCCGGCGATCGTGGTTCCCACGGCCAGGCTGAAGATCGCGGCCACGATATACTCTGCGAACGGGAAGGCGTTCATGGCGCCTTCTGGCCGGGTGCCACGACCTTGGTTTCAGCCGCGGGCGTCGCGGCTGGTGCGGCGGGCGTCGCGGCAACTGCCGCCGCTTGCGGCGGATGATTCTTGCGCCAGACTGTCGCCTCGGCTTCGAGCCGCTTGACCAGATCCATGCGGCTGAAGTCTTCGCGGTTCAGGCTGACGACATTATAGTCCTTCGAATACTCGATTGCGTCACTGGGGCAGGCATCGACGCAGGAGCCGCAGAGGCTGCACTTGGTGAAGTCGAGTTCGTAGTCCGTCACCGACTTCTTCTTTTCCCCCTCCCGCTTGATGCCATCGAGTTCGATGCAATCGCTCGGGCAGGCCTTCACGCACAGGCCGCAGGCGGTGCAACGGGATTTGCCCGTCTCTTGATCGAGGATGAGCTTGAGGTGGCCGCGGAAGCGCTCCGGCATCTTGAGCGTCTGGTGCGGATACTGCACCGTAATGTTCGGTTTGATCGCCTGGCCAAGCGTGATGCGCATGCCGACGAGCAGGCTCTTGAATCCACCGGTGATGTCCCGAAATGCGGTCGAAAGGCTCATATGATTTTGATCATGACGCCGGTCAGCACGAGCGTGAACAGCGAGAGTGGGATGAGGATTTTCCAGGAAAGGTTGAGCAGGCTGTAAAACTGCGTGCGGGGGAACGTCCAGCGGATCCAGATGACGGTGAAGATGAGCGCGTACATCTTGAGCATGAACCAGAGCGGTCCCAGCACGCCCGAGAGCGCGCCGAACGGGCTCTGCCAGCCGCCGAAAAAGAGAATCGTGGCGAGGCAGCAGCCGAGGACGATGTTGGCGTACTCGGCCATGAAAAAGACCCCGAAGCCCATGCCGCCGTACTCGGTAAAGGCGCCCGCGACGAGTTCGCTCTCGGCCTCGGCCATGTCGAACGGCGCGCGATTGGTCTCGGCCAGCATGCAGGTGAAGAAAATGACGAAGGTCACCGGCATGAGCGGATTGACCCAGACCTTGAAGATGTTCCAGTTCCAGAACCAGCCGGCCTGCTGGTGGATGATCTCGTTGAGATTCATCGTGCCCGTGACCATGATCATCGTGATTACGACGAGCAGCATCGGGATTTCATAGGCGACGTTTTGCGACACCACGCGGGCGGAGGAGATGATGGCGAACTTGTTGCGCGAGGCCCAGCCGCCGAGCATGAGCGCCATCACGTTGATCGAGCCGAAGGAAAACACCAGCAGCAGGCCGATGTTGATATCGCGGGCGACAATGTTCGCGCCGAACGGAACCACCGCGAGGCACATCAGCGGTGGCGCCATCACCATGAGGGGCGCGGCGCGGAACAACAGGGCATCCGTGCCCGGCGGCACCATCACCTGTTTGGCAAGCAGCTTGATACCGTCGGCAATCGGCTGGAGCAAGCCACCCCAACCGGCCTCGTTGGGCCCGGGCCGGCGCTGGATGCGCCCGGCGCCCTTGCGCTCCGCCAGCACCAGGTACGCGGCGTTGGCGCCGACGAACGCGCAGACCCCAACCAGATAGAGCAGGAGCCTGATGGGTTCTAGGGTGAGGAAGCTCATCGGAAGGGCGCGGATCAGCGATCGATGTCAGGGATGACGAGGTCCAGGCTCCCCATCATGGCCAGGGCGTCGGGCAGGATCATGCCGCGGCTGGCCTCCTCGTACAGACTCAGGTTGGAGAATGAAGGCGTGCGGAGTTTGACGCGGTAGGGCACTTCCTTGCCGTCACTCACGATGCGAACCATGAAGCGTCCGCGGGCGGCCTCGACCGCGTAGCAGGTATCGCCTGGCGGCAGCTTCAGCACCCGCGGCACCTTGCCCATCACCGGGCCCTCGGGCAATTGGTCGAGGGCCTGGTCGACGATGCGCAGGCTCTCTTCCATCTCATCCATGCGCACCAGGTAGCGCGCCATCGAGTCGCATTCCGCATAGACCGGGATCTTGAAGTCGAACTTGGGATATACCGAGTAGGGCTCGGCCCGGCGAACATCATAGGCCACGCCGGATCCGCGGATGACCGGACCGGTGGCGCCGTATTTGCGGCACATTTCGGCACTGATTTCGCCGATGTCCGTGAGGCGCTTGCGGAGGATGATGTTGTCGGTGACGAGGTCGCGGTACATCTTCAGCCGCGGCTTCATGTGCTGTACGAAGTCGCGGGTGCCCTTGATAAACGCGTCGTCGACGTCGTTGTACAATCCGCCGAAGCGGTAGTAACAATAGGTCAGGCGCGCGCCGCAGATGCCCTCGAGCAGGTCGAGAATCTTCTCGCGATCGTCGAAAGCGTAAAGGATTGGCGTGAAGCCCCCGAGGTCCAGCAGCAGCGCGCCCCACCAGACCATGTGACTCGAGATGCGGTTCAGTTCCGAGGTGATGACCCGGATGTACTCGGCCCGCGGGGGGACCTCGATCTTGGCCGCCCGCTCGACCGCACCCACGAACGCATGGGTGTAGTGCATCGCCGAGAGGTAATCGATGCGGCTCGTATTCGGCAGGAACTTCGCCCACGAGCGGTTTTCCCCCATCTTCTCATGCATCCGGTGGATGTAGCCGATGACGGGCTCGGCGCGTTTGATCCATTCGCCGTCCATCGTCATCAGCACGCGCAGCACGCCATGGGCGGCCGGGTGCTGGGGTCCGAGATTGAGTACAAACGTTTCGTTCGGACCCGGCTGGCCGGCCTCCGGCCCGGAGGGGCCTCCGGCCCGGGGGGACGAACCGGGGGAAATGGAATCCTTTTGGGCGATCACGGCTGGTAGTCCTTGCGGAGTGGGTGGAAGTCGGCGTCCTCCGGCAGAAGGAAGGGCGTGAGGTTGGGGTGGCCGAGGAAGCGGATGCCGAAGAAATCGTGCGTCTCGCGTTCATGCCAGTTGGCGCCCGGAAACACGTGCAGAATCGTCGGCAGTTCCGCGTTGGCCCGGGGCAGGCGGGTGCGCACGACGGCGCGGAGGGGCGAGGTGGGATGAAAGTAGTCGTACACGACTTCCATCTGCTCCTGCGCGATCCAGTCCACCCCCGTGATCGTATCCAGACCAAAGCCGTGCGCGTCGAGGATCTCAGCCGCGGCCACCACTTGTTCGGAGGCCACGGTGGCGTCGAAATGATAGCCCTTTAACGCGTGATCGACGATCTTGACCGGACTCGGCGGCGGTGGCGCGACCAAGGTGGATGTGCCGGGTGTCGCGGCGGAAGCGGAGCCGGAT
>JBIJCX010000433.1:0-6462 GCA_044344465.1 Opitutaceae bacterium | reverse complement strand
GCCGGCACCCAACCCACTTGCCCCCCCCCGGGTGGGCGGCGCCACGGCCGGGCCTCCGTGAAAATTCACCTTTCCCGGGTGTCGAACTCACCTGTGCGCCCCGGTCCGCGCAGCGGACCGTTCTAACGAGGCGCTCGCCGCCACCCGGTTCGAGCATCTCAGATTTCCGATTGCTCCCCAGCGTGAAACGGTCTGAGGCTGCGCCTCGTTAGACTTCATGGCTGCGGCGGAGCACTGACAGCCGGGCGAGGAGACGGGTGAGTTCAGGAAGACGGATGGGTTTCGTGATGACTTCGTCCATGCCGGCGGCCAGGAAGTTCTCACGACTGCTGACGAGGGCATGAGCCGTGACCGCGGCGATGACGGGCTGGCGCCCGACGGGAATTTCGGCGCGGATTGCTCGGGTCGCAGTGGGGCCGTCCATCTCCGGCATCTCGACATCCATGAGGACGAGATCGAAATCGGAAAGGCGAAGCGCAGCGAGGGCGGCGCGGCCATCAGCGGCGAACTCGGGCTTGTAGCCGAGTTTCTCGAGCATGCGGCCAAGAACTTTTTGGTTAACGGGATTGTCTTCAGCGATCAGGATGTGGGCGGGAAAGCGGGCCGCGAGGCGGGAGTCGAAGGTTGGAGTGGCGGACGGGATGAGGTCCCGGGCCGGATGCGCCGACACCAGCGCCGGAGCGGCGACGATGGTGAAATGAAAACAGGAGCCGCGGCCGGGCTCGCTTTCGACTCCCATCGAGCCGCCCTGCAATTCGGCGAGGCGTTTGCTAATGGCGAGGCCGAGCCCGGTACCGCCGTAGCGTCGCGTGGTGGAAGAGTCGGCTTGCGCAAAGCTCTGAAAAAGATGGCAGAGCCGGTCGGCGGGAATGCCGATGCCCGTATCGCGGACGGCGAAGGCGAGTTCGCTGCGACCGTCGGGGAGGGCGCGACTGGACACGCGAACGACGATCTCTCCGGCATCGGTAAACTTGACGGCGTTGGAGAGAAGATTGACGAGGATTTGGCGCAGGCGGGTGACGTCGCCGAGAACCGCGTCCACGGTGCCGGGAGCAAACTCGGTGCGGAGCGTGAGCTTCTTTTCGCGGGCCCAGGCGGCAAGCAAGCGGACCGCGGCATCGACACAGCCGACCACGGAGAGAGGCGCGAGCTCAAGCGTGAGTTTGCCGGACTCGATCTTGGAGAAATCGAGGATGTCGTCGATGACGGTCAGGAGGTGGTCGCCGCTGGCCTGGATAGTATCGACACTTTCGCGCTGCTCGGCGCTGAGCGGGGTGTCCAGAAGGAGCGTGGTCATGCCAATGACGGCGTTCATAGGCGTGCGAATCTCGTGACTCATGGTCGCGAGAAACTCGGCCTTGGCGCGCGTGGCGTCCTCGGCGACCCGGCGGGCTTCCTCCAGGGAGCGGCGTGTCTCATCAAGAGCGGCGATGACGTGGTTTTGCTTTTCGACGATGCGACGGAGTTCGAGCGCGTTGATAACGTAGCGGCGGAGGGTGGTCAGCGCGTGGACTTGATCGGGCGTCAGTTCGCGCGGCTTGCGGTCAATGACGCAGAGGGTGCCGAGCGCCCAGCCGTCGTGGGTGACGAGCGGCGTGCCCGCATAAAAGCGGATGTTCGGGTCGCCGCAGACGAGTGGATTTTCCGCAAAACGCGGGTCGGCCCGGGCGTCGGGCACGACAAAGAGATCGATTTGCGGGTCAATAATCGCGTGAGCGCAAAACGAATGCTGCCGGGGGGTCTCGACCGCATTGAGGCCGAAGTGCGACTTGAACCACTGGCGATCGGCGTCAACCAGCGAGATCAGCGCAATCGGCACCTGGCAAATCTGGGCGGCAAGCTGGGTGAGATCGTCGTAGTCTGGCTCCGGCGGCGTATCGAGGACGCCAAGCGAGCGGAGCGTGGCAACTCGCTCGGTATCGTGGGCGGGAATGGGTGGACTCATGATGCGTGGGCGGATGGAGGTGAACCTCCGCTGGAAGATGCGGTAAGGGTTTGCGATAGCAATGCGACGATTGAAAGGGGCCGCGCAAATGGGCATTTGCCACGCTGGCCTCGGGTGCTAGAAAGCCGTTTGCCATGCCTGCACCGTCAGCCCGATCAACCCCCCAGGAACAGTTGCGGCGCGTGCTTAACCGGCAGCGGCCCGACCGCATCGTCTACGCCCCCAACTACTGGCAGTGGTTCGCCCATCAGCAAAATCACCATCTTTTGCCGGCCGAGATCGCGCACTGTCGCACGCAACTGGATTTCATCCGGCATCTGGGACTCGATGTCTTCAGCCGCAATATCTACAGCGATCAGCAGCGATGCTGGATTGGCGGCTTGGTCGCGGAGATCTGGGACGGCGTTGAGGTGCGGGTGGACGAGCGCCTCGAGGGACTTGACCGGGTCACGACCCGGACCTACCACACGGCGCGAGGGACGTTGACCGAGCGGCTGCGCTACATCTTTGCCGACTCCACGCTCGTGCAGGAGGCGTTTACCCTCGACGACGCGCCGGACCCGCTGGGCGCGCTGGAGAGTCTGCTGCGGGCACGGCGCTGGCGGTTTCTGCCGGAGCGCTGGTCCGAGGAGCAGGCGCGCGTGGGCGAAGACGGCCTGGTGGTGGCCGGCGAGCTGTTCAGTCCGCTGAAGGCGTTGCATATGCTCGCGGGCGCCGTCAACAGCACCTATCTCATCACCGACGACGAACCGCGCGTGCGGGAATTACTCTCGCTCCATGAGGCGGCGCAGCTCGACCTCGTGCGCCAGATGGCCACGGCCGGGGTGCCGGCGATGATGGCGATGGACAACCTCGACGCGGCGTTTCACACGCCGACCTATATCGAAAAGTTCTCGGCCTCATTCTATGAGCGGGCCAGCCGAATCGCGCACGAGCATGGCAGCAGGTTTTTCATCCACGCCTGCGGCCGGCAGCGCGTCAATTTGCGAACGATCGACGCATTGGGCGTGGACGGTCTCGAGGGCGTGGCGTTCCCGCCGCTGGGTGACGTGCAACTTGACGAGGTCATGCGGTTGACGAGCGATCGGTTTCTGATCACCGGCGGCATCAGCGCGATGGAGACGGAAAAATTTCAGACGGCCGATGAGGTGCGGCGGTACGTGGAGGAGTTGTTCATGCGCCTGCGGCCCTATACGCACCGGTTCATGCTCGGCGCCAGCTGCAACACCTCCATTCGCACGCCATGGAAAGTGCTCCAGTGGTTCCGCGATGCGTGGCGGGAGTTTGGGGCCGGTTAGACGCGCGACCAGAGCGCGAGGACGTGCGGTGGGCGACGACATGGGCATGGCTTGCCCCGCGAATGAGGAATCCTTCCCCCTGACGGGGCGCATCCCACTTTCTGGACAATTGTCATTCTCATGCGTGCTCGCCCGGTTCGTAGTTCCGGCTTCAGCCGGTCTCGGCGGGTGCTCTAGCCGCCTAAAGGCGGAACTACGAACAAGGCTGTCCAGAAAGTGGGATGCGCCCCCCCTGACGGCTATAGCCCCTTCAGGATCGCCAGCGCCTTTTTTTCGTAAATCATCTGCCATTCCGGAGCCAGCAGGCAGTCGCTGTCCTCCTGCGCCCGACCCACATTCCGCAACTGCTCCGCCGTCGGGGAATAATAGATGTACCCGTTGGAATATCCCGCGATGAAGGTGAACTCATGCGGCGACGCCTGCTTGAGGTTGAGCCCGATCTGCACGGTCAGCTCTCCGGGAAAAGAAACCATTCTGAAGTCCCCAATCCTCAAGCCCATCACCTCGACATCGATGGTCTTCTTGCCGGCGGCCTGGTTCCGCGCCTGATGCTTCTTCAAGAGGGCCAGATTCACGTTCATCCGGGTCAATTCTTCCATGATGTAGATGTTGCCGATGTAATCTTGGATCCGCTTCCGGTTGTCCGCATCCAGCGTGAGAACGTCGCTCCGGCCAATCATCCTGTCGTGCATATACCGGTGCGAGCTGCCTGACGGAAAATCGACGGCGTAGTTGTACTTCACAACCAGGGGAACGAACGTTTTCAGGTTGAGCATCGTGCCCTTGAGGGACTGGACGAGCTTGGTCTGTTCCGTCTGCAAGGCCTCGATCCGCGGCGCATGATCGGCCCGTGGCAGGGCGATGATTTCATTGATGACCTTCAGCTCTCCACTGGCTTTCGTCTGAATCTTTCGGACCGCCTGAAGGGTGCTGAGTCCGAGCAGGTTTCCCAACGGTTCCGCATCCCGGGGAATGGAGACATCTTTGTATAGCACCGGATTGATGTCGCCGCCGCATCCCTGGATGAAAAGCGCGATCGCCCCGTGGCCCAGGCTGGTTTCGAGCAGGGTGGACGCGAATCCGGTGATGTCCGCCGAATTGCCGCCATTCGGAACCGACTGGATGGGGTGCAGCGCAAAGTTGTAGACCACGGCGAGGGTGCGGCCGTCCTGGCGATCGAACCGCAGCACGCCAATTGCCGGATCCACGGGTCCGATGCCCGCCACTTGTTCGTCCGGAGGGAGGGGATACGCATGGCGAACATCCGCCTCGCGCCCGTTCTTGAGCCTCACCCGGCGGTTTTCCATGACCCGGTTCTCCTGGCCCCGCCCAACACCGACGGTCACGGGCACGAGCTGGCCCCACGCCTCCTTCACGGCCTGGATGGTTCGCTGCTCGACATCGGCGCACACGACCCCGTGACAGTGGCTCGCGTTGAAGAGGATGTTGGCCGGATCGAGGTTTAGATCCTGCTGCAGCTGCCGGCGAACGTTGGCGACGTAGTCGTTCTTGATTGAGCCGATTTCAGCCACGGCAACGGCATCAACCGTGACAATCACAGCTCTGGTGGTCGCGTTACCGAGCACCAACGCCTTGACGAACAACGGATCGTTGACGAGCGGCACGGTCCGATTGGTGATGTCCACTTTGGCGGCTCCAGCCCAGAGCTGGGGCGCGGCGGCGGCGAGCGGTGCCACGCCAGCCGCCATGAGGAGTGCGATGATCGATATGAGCTGAATCATGGTCGGGATTTGTCGGTCCCCAAGCTGCGGGTACCGGTTCGCAGGTCGAGACTAGTCCATGAACTGAAACTCGCTTTTGCTTTCAGTTCACGATGCGCGCGATCGCGCTTTCCAAGCCAGGCGGATAAGGCGATCCTCGGCGCCAAGCTCGGGTAGCAGCAGCTCCCCAAAAGCAAGGGCGATTGTCTCGAATCTCGATATGACCCCGTAGCGTTGGCCTTTATCGAGAGCATCGTTCGTCATTCACGTCTGTTTTTGCCGACGTGGGCTTGGGGATTGGGATCGATTTCGGGGATGTTCACTTGGCAAGGATGGCGGGCAGCATCACCGTCGTGGGGTCCGCGGTGGTGCACGCGTGTCGCTTGGCCGTCGCTCCGAAGGGCGTGACTTTGGTAAATCAGCAAGAAGCCGGCCGAAGACCTCAGGCTTTACCTTTTACCAAACGGAAGCCGCGCGTTCGTGTCACCCATGAATTGGGGGTTTCGAGCAATGGCGTTGGAGCCCGCAAGGCATCCAAATACTTCGGCATGCCGTACAAACTTCGTCTCGAATTTCCAGACGCAATCTACCACGTCATTAACCGCGGAAACTATCGCCGGTGGCTGTTCGAGGACACGGGCGCCAAGGCCGCGTTTGAGGCGTGCCTTTTTTCCGCCTGCAAACGCAGCGAGTGGCTGCTGCATGCCTTTGTGATCATGAGCAATCACTTCCACCTCGCGCTCGAAACGCCTCGGGGGAACCTGGTGGCCGGCATGCAATGGCTGGAGTCGACTTATGCCAATCGTTTCAACCGGTTCCGCAACGAGCGCGGCCATCTCTTTCAGGGACGCTACAAGGCGTTGCTCGTCGAGCCCGGCGAGACGCTGGGCCACGTCTGCACTTACATCGATCTCAACCCCGTCAGGGCCGGCGTCGTTTCCGTCGAACGCCTCGCAGAGCATCGTTATTCGAGCTTTTGGTATCTGCGGCGGCCGCGCCAGCGGCCGAACGAACTGGATTTGTCCGGCGCACTGGCGGCAATCGGCGGGGTTTCCGATGACGTCGCTGGCTGGAATTGTTATCAGGACTACCTTCTTTGGCAGGCGGCAGAAGGACCGACTGGAAAAACCGCCGCCTACGTTTCGCTAAGCAATGGCTGGGCACTCGGCAGCGACGGCTTCAAACAGGCTTTGGTGCTCGACCACAAACTGGCTGCGGAAGCGCGCGCTTGGGAATGTTCCGGCGCCGCTGAAGTGCGCGAACAACGCTGGCAGGCGGCGTTGAAAGTGGCGCTCGCATCCTTGCCCGGGGCATTGCGTCAGTCCCGCGCCAAATCCGCGCCTTGGAAAGTCGCGATCGCTGCGCATCTGCCTTACTTTCCGCACATTCGAAAGGCGATATCGCGCCACAGGCTAAGCTGAAATTTGAAAGGCCGATGGGGCGAGGCCGAGCAGTTTGAGAATATCGCTTTGGAGCTGGCTGAGCTCGGGCTCAAAGG
>JBIJCX010000008.1:0-64847 GCA_044344465.1 Opitutaceae bacterium | reverse complement strand
GTGATTCCGTTCTGGCTCCGGCACGGCCTCGACCGCGAACACGGCGGGCTGCTGACCGGGCTCGATCGCGATGGGACGGTCATCGAGACCGACAAGGCCGTGTGGGTGCAAGGTCGCGCGGCGTGGACGTTCGCGACGCTGCACCGCACGGTCGAACCGCGGCCCGAGTGGCTCGAGGCCTCGCAGCACTGCCTCGATTTCATCCGCACCCACGCGCGCGGCCCCGGGGGCAAACTGTACTTCACCGTGACGCGCGACGGCCGGCCGTTGCGGATGCGCCGCTACGTTTTCAGCGAGTCGTTTGCGGCGATCGGCAGCGCGGCGTGTGCCCATGTCTCCGGCGACGCGCGGCTGGCCGCGGAAGCGCAGGCATATTGGGAGGTGTATCTGCACCACAGCTTCACGCCGGGCGTCATGCCCCCGAAGACGGACCCCACGACGCGGCCCATGCGTGGCCTGGCGGCGCTCATGATCACGATCGCCACGGCGCAGGAGTTGAGGGAAAACCTGGGTGAGGTCGAGGCCGGCGGGCGCACCTGCTCGCAATGGATCGACTGGGCGATCGCGGAGATCGAGCGCGATTTCTACAAACCCGAGCTCGGGGCAGTGCTCGAGGCCGTCGGTCCGGAGGGCGCCATTCTGGATCACTTTGAGGGCCGGACGCTCAACCCCGGCCACGGGATCGAGTGCGCGTGGTTCATCCTGCACGAGGCCTGGCGGCGGAGGGATGCGCGCCTATGCCGGCTCGGGCTCGGCATCCTCGACGGCATGTGGGCGCGGGGCTGGGATGCGGAGTTCGGCGGCCTGCTCTACTTCACGGACCTCCACGGTCGGCCCGTGCAGGAATACTGGGCGGAGATGAAGTTCTGGTGGCCGCACAACGAGGCGATCATCGCGACGCTGCTTGCCTGGTGGCTGACCGGCGACGCGAAGTACGCGCGCTGGCACGGGCAGGTGCACGACTGGGCGCACCGGGTTTTTCCCGATCCGGAGTTCGGCGAGTGGTTCGGTTACGCCCACCGCGACGGCCGGATCGCGACGCGATTGAAGGGCAACCTTTGGAAAGGCCCGTTCCACCTGCCGCGGATGCAATGGTATTGCTGGCGGCTGATCGAGGCGATGAAGGCGGCGGCGTTCGTGCATCCCGTGCTGCGGTAACCGGAGGGAACCACCGGTCGCGCCCTGGAAGGGACGCCCGTGAATCCACGATGCCAGTGTTCTCCGGACCAAGTCCCTTGGTCAACGCCCGCTCGCCGGGCAGCCAGTCCACCCTGGTGCCGGCTTGCGACGATTTTAAAACTGCCACCAGCGCATGGCGTGGTCGTGCTCGTGCGCGTGCTCGACCAGTACGATTACGAGCAAGATTATGAGGGATTATTCGGTTGCGCCTACCGCGGTGCGAAATTTCCGCGATCGGCGCGGGCCGCCAGTAATCCGCCTTGGCGCGGGCCGCCGTTGCGTGCTAGGCACTGCGGGCATGAAACCTCCTCTCCGGTTAGCCCCTGCCGCGTGTTTGCTCCTGCTCGCCTGTTTCGCCACCCCGTCGCAGGCCGAAGTCTGGCCGGTCTATTTCGGCACCGGTGGTCCCGGGGCCAAGGGCATCTACCGCGCCACGTTCGACACGGCGAACGGCAAGCTGACGCCGGCGGCGCTGGCGGCCGAGATCGGATCGCCCGGTTTCCTCGCCCTGCATCCCGACGGTGACAAATTGTATGCCGTCGCGAACTTCCCGGGCGGGCCGGGCGCGGCCGCGTATCGTATCGGCAAGGACGGCACGTTGACGCCCATCAACACCTCGCCCACGGGCGACGGCGGCGGCGCCCATATCGCGGTGCATCCCTCCGGCAAGTTCGCGCTCACCGCCCAGTACGGCACCGGATCCGTGGCGCTGTTTCCCCTGGACGCCACCGGCCGCCTGGGCCCGGCCAAATTAAGCCGGCACACCGGCGGCTCGCGGGTGGACGCGAAACGCCAGGACGCCCCGCACCCACACTATTGCGGCTTTTCGCCGGACGGACGGTTCGCCTTGGTGCCGGACCTCGGCCTCGACGGCATCGTCATCTACCGGGTGAACCTCGAGACCCCGGCGATCGAACGGCACGGTTTTGCCGCCTCGACGCGGGGCGGCGGTCCCCGCCATCTGAAGTTTTCGCCGGACGGAAAGTTCATCTACCTGCTCAACGAGATGGCCCTGGCCGTGACCACCTATGCCTGGGACGCGGCCGCGGGCACGGCCCGGCAACTCGCCGTCGTGCCCTCGCTCAGCGAGGAGGCCAAGGCGAAGGAGACGCACATTTCGGGCGCGGAGATTCTCATGCATCCGGGGGGGCGGTTCGTGTATTTCTCAAACCGGGGCCACGACTCGGTGACGGTCTTCCGCGCCAACCCGGCGACGGCCGCGCTGGAAGTGATCCAGGTGCAGCCGGTGCGCGGCGCCTTCCCGCGCAACATCAACCTCGCGCCCGGCGGCGGCTGGCTGCTCGCGGCGGGAGCGGATTCGAATACGGTGGCGGTGCACCGGGTAGACGCGCAGACCGGCGAGCTGACCTATCAGACCAAGGGCGTCATCAACGTCCCCGCGCCGATCTGCATCCTGTTCGCGAAACAGTAGGCCGGATTCGCTTGTATCGCCCGGGCGTGCGTTTGAAGGTCAGGCTCAAATCAAGTCCCAACCATGAATCCCAAAACTGTCCTCGGCTGGATCGGCGGCGCCATCCTGATCTTCGTCCTCGTCGTGGCCGCGGCGTCGGCCTCGTATGTCGTCGAGCCGGGGCATCGCGGCGTGGAGGTGCTGCTCGGCAAGGTGTCGCCGGCGTTCAAGCCGGAAGGCTTCGGCTTTAAGCTGCCCTTCGTGACAACCATCGTGCCGCAGATGATCCGGCAGCAAACGGCGAAGATGCAGGCGGACTGCTATTCGTCCGACCTGCAGCAGGTGAAGATGCAGGTGCGGGTGCTCTACCGCGTGCCCGAGGCCTCGGTCGTGAGCATCTTCCGGGATTACGCCGGCGTGCCCTTCGACACCTTGATCAAGCCACGCGTGGCGGAGGCGCTCAACGAGATCACGGCCCTGCGCACGGCGGAGATGATCGTGCAGAAGCGCGAAGCCGTGAAGAGCCTGGCGCTGGAAAGCGCCCGCCGGAAGCTCGGTGACATTCTCATGATCGAGGACCTCGTCCTCGAAGACATCAACCTGACCCAGGCGCTGGAGAACGCGATCGAGGCCAAGATGGTCCAGGAGCAGGAGGCGGCCCGCTCGCGCTTCGCCCAGCAACAGGCGCAGGTCGAGGCGAGCACCGTGGTGATCAAGGCGAAGGGCGAGGCCGAGTCGATCGTCCTCCGCGGCAAGGCGCTGCGGGAGAATCCCAGCGTGCTCGAGCTCCAGATCATCGAGCACTGGGACGGCGTGACCCCGCTCGTCGTCGGGCCCGGCGCGACCGGCGCGAACATGATGCTGCCGCTCGGCGATTTCGGCACCGGCACCGCGCCGGAAACCAAGGAGAGCGCCAAATGAACGCCCGACGCGAACGCAACGTGACCGAGGAAATGGAAATCGATCCGGACGTCGTGAAACGAATGATCGGCACGGTGATCCTGGTGTTCGTCGTGATCATGCTGGCGTCGTCCGGCACCTACGTCGTGCAACCGGGCTTCCGCGGCGTCGCCGTGACGCTCGGCACCGTGGCGCCGGACTTCAAGCCGGAGGGTTTCGGCTTCAAGCAGCCCTTTCTCACCCACATCCAGCCGATCTCGATCCGCCAGCAGACGCGGCCGATGCCGGCCGAGTGTTATTCCTCGGACCTGCAGCAGGTGAAGATGGAGGTGCACGTGCTGTACCGGGTGCCGGAGCGCTCGGTGGTGAAGATTTTCCAGGAGTTTGCCGGCGAGCCGTTCGACAACCTGATCGCGCCGCGCGTGCAGGAGGCGCTGAAGGAGGTCGCCGCAACGCAAAGCGCGGAACAGATCGTGAAGAAGCGCGAGGAGATCAAGAACCGCGCGCTGGAACTCGCGCGCAAGAAGATCGGCGCGGATTTTCTCACCGTGACCGATCTTGTGATCTACAACCTCGCGCTTTCGCCCGAACTGGAGGCCGCGATCGAGATGAAGATGGTACAGGAGCAGGA
Organism: Opitutaceae bacterium; assembly: GCA_044344465.1. Classification (GTDB taxonomy): domain Bacteria; phylum Verrucomicrobiota; class Verrucomicrobiia; order Opitutales; family Opitutaceae; genus ER46. The sequence continues at coordinate 60,726 of JBIJCX010000008.1, read as the reverse complement.
GGCCGAGAAGGCGAAGTTCACGCAGCTCAAGGCGCAGATCGAGGCCGACACCGCGATCATCCGCGCCAAGGGCGAGGCGGAGGCGATCCAGGTGCGCGGCGCCGCGCTGCGGGCCAATCCCGATTTCATCAAGCTCCAGATCCTCCAAAACTGGAACGGTCGCTCGCCCCTCGTCGTCGGCGGCAGCGGCGCGGGCGTGATGCTCTCGCTCGAGGAGCTGGCCCGGCGCGCGCAACCGGCACCCGCCGCGGCGGGCCGCCCAGCTCCGGCGGGCACACGGCCGGCCCCGACCGGAGCGCGACCCGTCCCGCCGCCGACCCCGGCCCCACGGTCGCGATGAACCCGCGCCTGCGCGCCACGCTGCAGCTGCTCGTCCTGCTCGGGGTGACCGGGCTGCTGGTGCTGGTGTTTCCGGCGGCGTTTGCGTTTGTCGAAATGGCGGCGCGCGAACTGCGCTACCTCTGGTGGCTCATCCTGCTCCTCGCCCTCGCCATCTGGCTGATCTGGGGCGCCGGTCGCCGCGGAAAAAAGTGACGTTTGCGCGCTCGCGCTGGACGAGATTTGCCGTCACCCTGAGCGCACACGTCAAGGGGCGGCGGCGCGTCGTGATACGCCTGTGGTCACGGCGTGACGCGGCCATTTCCAACCCGGAGTCCAGCCATGAATTGTCGAATGACCCGCCGTGATTTCATCCAGACCACCGCGGCCGCCGCCGGCGCGTTGAGTTTTCCGCACCTGCTCCCGGCCGCCGCCGCTGGTGCCAGCAACAAGATTTCGCTCGGCTGTATCGGCGTCGGCGGCATGGGCACGGGGAACATGAAAAATTTCCTCGCCCTCGAGGATTGCCGTGTCGTGGCGGTCTGCGACACCTACACCGCCCGCCAGGAGAAGGCCAAGAAACTGGTCGACACCACCTACGGCGACCAAGGCTGCGCGATGTTCGGCGACTACCGCGAACTGATCGCCCGCCCGGACATCGACGCCGTGATGATCGCCGTGCAGGACCACTGGCATGCGCTCGTTGCCACGACGGCCGCTGCCGCCGGCAAGGACATGTATTGCGAGAAGCCGATGGGCGTCTCGGTCGAGCAGGGCCAGATCATGCTCAAGGCGGTCCGCCAACACCAACGCATTTTCCAGGCCGGCACGTGGCAGCGCTCACAGCCAAAGTTTCGCCAGGCCTGCGAGCTGGTCCGCAATGGTTACGTCGGCAAACTCCGGGAAATCCAGGTCTCCGCGCCCGGGCCGCAATACCAGCCCAAGTATCAGGGCCCGCTCGATCCGCAGCCGGTGCCGGACGGCTTCGACTGGCAAATGTGGCGCGGGCCGGCCCCGGACAAGCCCTACAACCCCGGGCGCGTCGCGTGGCCGGACTGGTATCTCATTTCTGACTACTGCGCCGGCTTCATCTGCAACTGGGGCGTGCATCACCTCGACATCGCCCACTGGGGCTGCCCGACGATCGCCAGGGAAACATGCGAAATCGAGTGCACGGGCGGTTATCGCACGAAGGGCTTCACTGACAACATCGAGGGCTGGCACGCGACGTTCACGTTCGCCAGCGGGCTGAGGATGATCTTTACCGACGCGGGCCGGCAGAAAACCGGCACGCGCTTCGTCGGCGATGCGGGCTGGGTTCACGTAGATCGGGCCGGCATCTGGTCCGAGCCGGAGTCCCTGCTGAAAGTGACATTGAAGGACCACGAGCTTCGCCTCCATCGGTCCGATAATCACGGCGATGATTTTCTCCGCAGCGTTCGCAGCCGCAAAGACCCAGTGTCCAACGTCGACGCAACGCACGTCGCCTCCTACCTGGGCCTCATCGCCGACATCGCCGCGCGGATGGAGCGCAAGCTGACTTGGGACCCGAACAAGGAAAAGTTCATCGGCAACGATGAGGCCAACCGGCGGCTGACCCGATCGCTGCACAACGGGTGGAAGCTCTGAGCGGTCACCCTTGGCTTGAAAGTGCAGCTCGCGACCCTTCCACTCTAAGAAACCAAACCCCATGCCGATTCACCTTCCGCCCCTGTCCCGCCGTCAGTTCATCGGTCGCTCGCTGGCCGGCAGCGCCGCGTGGCTCCTGGCCCAAAAACTTTTCGCGGCCGCCGGCACCGCCGCCAACCCGCATTGCTGGGCGTTGATTTCCGACTCCCACGTCGCCGCCGATCGCAAGCGGATCGCCCGTGAAATCAACATGGCAGACCAGTTCGCCACGGTCGTGCAGGAAGTGCTGGCCTGGTCGCAACGGCCCGCGGGGGCACTGGTCAATGGCGACCTTGCCCTCAACTCCGGTGAAACCGCGGACTACGCCACGTTTGCCGAATTGCTCCTGCCGCTGCGTGCGGGCGGCGTCCCCCTTCATCTCGCCCTGGGGAATCACGACCACCGGGAGCGCTTCTGGGCCGCGTTGCAGCAGGACAAGCGCGTGACCGCCCCGGTCGCTGACAAGCAACTGGCCATCGTGCGCGCGGCCCGGGCCAACTGGTTCGTGCTCGATTCACTCGACCAGACGCTGTCCACCCCCGGCGTGCTCGGCGCGGCGCAGCTCGCGTGGCTGGCCCGCTCCCTCGACGCCAACGCCGACAAGCCCGCCCTCGTGATGACCCACCACAATCCGAGTTTCGGCGGCAACAAGAACGGCCTGGTCGAAACCGACGCGCTGTTCGAAATCATGCGGTCGCGACGGCACGTGAAAGCCTACTTCTTCGGTCACTCGCACCGCTGGAGCGTCGAACAGGATTCAAGCGGCCTGCAACTCGTCAACCTGCCGGCCACATCGTATCCCTTCGACAAAGTGCAGCCGAGCGGCTGGGTCGTGGCGAACCTCGAACCGCAGGGCATGAAGCTCGAGTTGCGGGCGATCAATCGCACGCACGCCGCCCACGGCAAGGTGCATGACCTGAAGTGGCGCACCTGAGCTTCGCGCGCGGAATAACCCATTGGTTACCCGAAAAAGGGGAAGTTCCCTCAGAATTTCAAATCGACACTGAGGCGAACCGAACGCGGGCCCTGGTAGACGGAGGGCAGCCGGTAGAGCGGCTCCGGTGTGCCGACACCCGTTTTCTCCGCGCTTTGCGTGACCTCGGTCGCATGCTGGAGGTTCAGAACGTTGAAAATGTCGGCACCAAAGGTCATGTGCTTTCCCGCCCACTTCGGACGATAGCGCAGGTTCAGATTCCACTGGGTGATCCAGTCCGTGCGTCCCCGACTGCCCCGCGGGACCAACTTGCGGTTTTCGTAGAACGAGGCCACGCCGTAGGCCAGGGCAAACGGGTCCGTGGGATGAAAGCCAAACGCGTTGACAGGCATTCCTGAGGTGAGGCTGAGATTGCTGCCGACCTGAAACTGGGAATTCACGTTGTACGAGCCGAAGAGCTTGAACTTGTGCCGATGGTCATTGGGGAGGTCGCCGTAGGCGCCGTCCATCAGCCCCGGGTGGTCAAAAAGCGTCGTGAGCCCCGCATCGGTCTGCCCATTATCGGAACGGACATAACCCTCGTTGTTGCCGTAGCTGCGGGAGAGCGTGTAGGAACCCTGCAGGAACCACTTGCCGTCGTGGATTTTTTCGAAAAACACCTCGGCGGCCGCGTAGTAGCGCTGGGATTTCGGATACTTGAGCTCGGCCTTCGAAAAGGTGACGTCACGGGCGCCCTTGCCGTCATTGAAGTCAATCGTCACCGTCATCGGCTGGCCGGGGTTGGTGAGCACGTAATAATCGTTGCCGCCGGCGTTGAACCTGGACGCGGGAATCCCGTTCGCCCGGGCGTAGGCGTTCACCGTCTCGTCGATGGCGACATCCTCGATGGAGCTCAGGAGATTGCGCCAGATGCCGCGCACCCCGACGGTCCACTGCTTGTTTAACGCGCGCTGGTAGCCGACGATGAATTCGTCCTGATACATCGGCTTGATGTTGTGGTCGACGATCTGCTTCGGGTCCTTGACCGTGCCGTCCGAATTGACGGTGCGCGGGCCGATCTGCGCGCCCAGCGTCGGCAGCAAGTCCGGGGCGGGCGAGACGCTGTTGAGCAGATAATAATCGTAATAGAAGAGCTCGCCCCCGGCGAGGCGGAGGTTGGTGTTGGCCGCGATCGGCAGGTGGTAGCGGCCGTAGGTGGCGAAGATCTTGGACTTGCTGTCCTTGTTCACGTCGAAGGAGGCGCCAAGACGCGGGGCGAGCTGGTTCTTGATTTTGATGAACGTCGCGCCATTGACGTTGCGATTGTCAAAAGCCTCGTTGCGCACGCCGAGATTCAGCAGCAGGCGATCGTTGAGGAGCTTCCAGTTGTCCTCGAGGTAGATTGCGGTGGAAATCGTCTGGAAGCTGCCGCCATTTTCGTAGACGCCCTTGCGGACATACTCGGTGCCGGCCGCGGGCACCACGAAGCCGTTGGCGATTCTGGTGTTGGCCACGGTCGTCCGGTAATAACGCCAGTACACGCCACCCGAATACTGGGTCAGATCGAAGAGCGTGGTATCCTCCCGATCGACGCCGAAACGAAAGCGGTGGGCGCCAAGGGCATACTCGGCATCGATGCGGTAGACCTTGCGCTTGTCCTCGGACGTGCCCGGCTGCGCCGAAGTGGACTTGCCGACCACGCGGGCGGCGCCGACGCGGCCCTCAACGATGTAGGGAAACGCATCGCCCGCCCCGAGGTCAGTCGTCTGCGTCTCACCCTGACCGGCGAGCAGGGAGAGCGAAAAGTGGTCCGAAAACACGCCGTTGTAGCGCGCGATGTAGGTTTCGCCACCCCGGCGGCGCTGGGTCAGTCCTTTGGAGGACGTGATGGCCGTCTTCGGATAGTCATAAACGAAGGACTCCAAAACGTTGGTGGCCTTGTCGGAGAAGGCGGTCAACTCGAGGGTGTGCTTGTCGGTGATATTCCAGTCGAGCTTGCCGCCCCAGAACGGATCCTTGTCCCAGGTGCGGCTGAGGGTGGTGATTCCCGGGGTCTCCGAGAAACTCTGGCGCACATTATACAGGCCGAAAAAGAAGAGCTTGTTTTTAATCAGCGGCCCGCCGGCGCTGACATTGCCGTTGAGCGACCAGCTCTCGCGATTGGCGCGGTTGACGGCGATGGTGCCGTCCGGCGTGCCAGGCGTGTTGTTGGGGAAGTAGAGACTCGGAGGCTGGCTCTGGAAGGCATCGGGCGACCAATAAGCGCTCACGCCCAGTTCCCATTTGTTGCTGCCGCGCTTCGTCGTGGAGTTCTGCAGGCCGCCGGTCGACCGTCCGAACTCGGCGGAGTAGCCGCCCGTCTTCACCTGGAAATTGTCGTAGAACTCGAACGGCACGGTGGCGTAGCTGAGGCCGTTGCGAAAACTCGTGGTGTTGAAACCGTTCACGAAATAGGCGTTTTCCGCGACCGAGGAGCCGCCGAAGGAGACGTTGCTGCCAAAGGCATTGACCCCCGAGGTCGTGCCGGGCGCGAGCAGCGCCACCGACGAGAGGTTGCGGCCCACCGGCAACTGCGTGATCGTCTCCGCCCGGAAGATGGTGACGGATTCGGTCGACGACACGTCGATCGGCGAAATGGCGCCGGCGGTGACCGTGACCTTCTCGAGCAAAATCTTGGCGTCAGCCGGTGTGCCCGAGGCGTCGAAGCGCACGAGCGTGCCGGTGCCCGCCGTCACGCTGACGACGTCGGAGACCTCTTCGGCCCTGCCCGGTGCCTTGAGGGTAACCGTATAACGGCCGGTGGGTAGCGAGGCGAAACGGAAGCCGCTCTTGCCATCGGTCTTGGTCGCACGTTTCAGACCGGTGTCGAGATTGGTGGCGACGAGATCGGCGTTGGCCGCGGCACCCTTGACCTGGCCGTAGATGTAGCCGTCGGCGTTGGATTGGGCGCGCATGACCACCGGGGCGGTGAGGAGGACGGCACAGGCGCCGAGCATGGAGCCGAAGCGCAGGCCGGATGCGCAAAGGAATTTTGATATGGAAATGGTACGAGTGCTCATAAGGCAACTATCGGGGGTTGAGTAAGAAAGAACGGCGCGTCCGTTAGCGGGCACCGCGCCGTTTGGTTAGCCCGACGAATGAGACCAATTTGCGCCGGATCAACGGGAATGTGCGACGAACGACCATTATATTACGGCGAACTGCTGCCTTCGCGTCGTGTTCTAATTCGAAATACCGTTGCGACCGGGCGCGGCTGATGCCCCCTGCAACGGGAGTTAGGTCGTGTTTTCAAACTTCGAATTCGCGCGATTTGGCCGCGGTAGGCAGCCCGCTCGCGGGCGCGCTCGGAGCGCGAGCAAGCTCGCTGGCCTACGAATCCCGATGTTTGAAAACACGACCTAATCGGAAAGGTCGGGGCGAATCGACGCGAGAGCCTCGATTGGCGCGCCCTCGCTCCACCCGGGTGGGAACTTGCGCGAAGTGCCGTCCCGGCCATGCTGCGGGACCCTGCCATGACCGGCCTTTCCATTCTCCTTCGTACCGTGTTGCCCGCCGTCGCGCTGGGCGGCATCGTCCTCGCCAGCGAAGCACCGCCTCCCGGAGCACCCACCATCGAGCAGCTTTTCAGCCTGCCCAATGTCCGCCAGCCCCGGCTGTCACCCGACGGGAAGAAGATCGCCTTTCTCTATCCGCACGAAAAGAAAATGGCCCTCGGCGTCTTCGATCGCGCGTCCAGCGAGTCGCGCCTGATCCTGCGTGGCACCGACGAAAGCATTCACTCGTTCTTCTGGAAAGGGAATGACCGGATCGTGTTCGAGGCGGATGTTTCCGGCAACGAATCCTACTTCATCGGGTCGACGGACCTGACCGGCCGGCAGGTGCTGCGGATCGCGGAATCGCAGCGCATCGACAACAACCTCACCGGCGATTTCGCCGGCATCATCGGGCAACTGCCGCTCGATCCCGAGCGGATCGCGGTGATCGGTTTCTTCGCCGGGAACATCGACAACGCCCTGTTCGTCGGGGGCGCGCCCGTCATCGCCCGGCTCAACGTGCGCAACCGCGGCCTTTCGCCTCTGCTCGAGATCCGCGATTCGGATCGGCACGTTTCGTTCGTCTTCGATCAGCGGGGGGCGTTGCGGCTGCGCTCGCGGCTCGAAGGCGCGACACTGCTGTGGGAGCACCGACTTGCCGATGGCGACCGCTTTCAACGCGTCGCCCAGCATCCGTTTCACGGTTACGCCGAGACCTGGGTGCCGCACGCCTTCGCCGCCGATAATGTCACGCTGTGGCTGATCTCTAGGGAGGAGCATGATCGCGGCGCGCTTTACGCGCTCAACACGCAGACGTTTGAGCGTGGTCCGCCGCTCTTTGTGCCGCCGGAGGGCGAGATCACCGAGCTGATCCCCAGCCGCGACCGGACCCGGCTCCTCGGGGTGCGCTACGAGGCGGAGCGCGAGCGGCACCACTGGTTCGACGCTGCGCGCGGGGCGCTGCAGGCGAAGCTGGCCGGAACATTCACCGGCTGCGATGTGCGAATCACGAGCGTGTCCGACGACGAGAGTGTCGCCCTGATCTGGGTGGGCCACGATCGCGAGCCGGGCACCTACTATGTGCTCGACCAGCGGGCGGGTTCGCTCACGCAGTTCAAGCGCACGCGCGATCTGGATCCAGCCCGGCTCAGCCCGCGCCGCCCGATCCACTACGCGGCGCGGGACGGACTCACGGTTCACGGCTACCTGACGCTGCCGCGCGACACCGCCGGGCGAAACCTGCCGCTGGTGATCCACCCGCACGGCGGGCCGTTTGGCGTGCGCGACTCATGGGGATTCGACAACGACGCGCAGTTTCTCGCCAGCCGCGGCTACGCCGTGCTGCAGCCCAACTACCGCGGCTCGGGCGGCTACGGACGCGAATTCATCAACCGCGGCCGCCAGCAATGGGGCCGCGCGATGCAGGACGACCTGAGCGATGCCGTGAAGTGGGCGATCGATCAGGGCATCGCCGATCCGGCGCGCGTCGCCATCTATGGGGCGAGCTATGGCGGCTACGCCTCGCTCATCGGCGCCATGCTCACGCCCGATTTGTATGCCTGCGCCGTCAACTACGTCGGCGCCGCCGATCTCGAGATCACCTTCAAGCAACGCGGCGAGGACGCGTGGCGCACGGGGGACGACTTCAGCTATCAACGTGAATGGGTCGGGGCGACGCGCGCCTACCGCGACACCACGTCGCCGATCAACCTCGTGGAGCGCATCGCCGTCCCCACCCTCCACGCCTATGGCGCCCAGGATCCCCGGGTCAAAATCGATCACTGGTCGCGACTCGAACCGCTGCTCAAGCAACACCGGAAGGAATATCAGGCCATCGTGGAAGGCCGGCAGGGACACGGCTTCCGCAACCCGGACGCGTCGATCTCCTTCTATGCCGCCTTGGAGACGTTTCTGGCGAAGAACCTGGTCGATCGAAAAGGGAGCGTAACGGTGGGCCAGCCCCGGGTGATCGACATGCCGGCGAAAAAGTGAGTCTCATCCCGCTCAACGGTTCCCGTGATCGTTCGACCAGCCTCTGCGCGTTCTTTCACATTTCGCCGGAGGAACCACAAAGACACTGAGACACAAAGAGCCATCCCTTCGTTCTTCCTGATCGCGTGTTCGGTTCGCGATTCAATGTTTCTGAATGAGATTGCTTACCCAAAAAAGTAATATGAACAACCAAGAGACAGACATACAAAGGGTGAAGCTGAATGAGCTGAGCTACCGCATCATCGGACTTTGCTTGGAAGTGCATCGAGAGCTCGGCCCCGGCTTATTGGAGTCCGCTTACGAGGAAGCGTTGGCCCACGAACTCACTCTGGCCGGCCTTGCCTTCGAGCGGCAGCGCGACATGCCGCTACTCTACAAAGGAGTGAGCCTCAATTGTGGGTATCGCATTGATTTCATCGTCGAGAGGGAGCTAATCGTGGAGCTCAAGGCCGTTAATGAGCTGCTTCCGGTCCACCACGCCCAATTGCTCACCTATCTCAAACTCGGGCGGCGCTCGCTGGGACTGCTCATCAATTTCAACGTGCCCATGATCAAGGATGGCATCCGTCGCGTAGTGGCTGGAGAATTGTTTAAGAACGAAAAGCCTGCGCGCACAGATTTTGGGCAGCTGGCTCTGCTCCTTTGTGCCTCCGTGTCTTTGTGGTTCAAAAACCTTGTGGGGTAAAACCAACGCCGAATCGGCGTTTGGACTAGCGTCCTTCCTCTTGCCCAATCCTAGAACTTCCGGCTGAGCGCGACGTACCAGAACCGGTTTTCCGCCGTGTAGAGGTGACTTGGATACCCCGTGGTGTTGCCGCCGGCGCCGAACGCCTGCGGCGGATCCCAATCCAGCAGGTTGTGCCCGCCGAGCGAAAGCTTGAGGTCGCGCAGGATCCGCCCCTGCCGGCGAAACGTGTACGAGATCTGCCCGTTGGCCAACATGCGGTCATGCACCTGGAACGCGTTGCCCTTGACGTCGCGATCTTCGAACCCGTCGGTGTACATGCCGGACAGGTAGACCTGAAAGCCCTTGAACAACCAACTGAGGTTCACGCGTCCTTTCCATTCGAGGTAGCCGTTCTCGCCGGACCCGGTGGAGTCGAAGCCCAGCACACTGCGGAGCGGAGCGCCCTGCACCGAGGCCCGGTCGAACCGGTCCATGAGCGTCCACACCGTCGTGAGCTCCCAGCGCCCGAGCCGGTCGGTGGGCAGCTGGTAGCCGCCACTGAAGTCCCATCCCGCCGCCTTCGTCCGGCCGACATTGTAGAACAATGAATTCACCAGGCTGATGTATCCCGAGGTCGAGAGGACCACGTTCTCGCCGGGCAGGAGCCCGCCGGGCACGGCGCCGAACGCCCGATAGACCGTCTGCTGCGGATTCGCATCGACAGTGCCGTTCCGGCTGATCTCCCAGCGGTCCACGCCAATCGAGAGTCCCTTCAGCCGGGCGTTGGTTGGCGACCAGACGAAGCCGAGGTTGAAGTAATCCGTCTTCTCCGCCTCGAGGCGGCGATTGCCTCGGAGCGTGACCGGCTGCTCCGGTTCGATGGACCCGTCGACGGGGTCCTGGATGGGCATCCGCACCGTCACCGGACTGGAATATAGCTCGTACAGCGAAGGCTCGCGAAAGCCCTTGGAGTAACTGGTGCGCAACGTCAGCTGGTTGCCAAAGGGCAGGAAACGTAACGCAACCTTCGGCACCGTGGCATCGCGACCGCTGGTGAAGAATTTTTCGTGCCGAACCGAGGCGCTGGCCTCGAGTTTGCGCAGCAGCGGCACCCGCACCTCGATAAACCCGCCGGCGATCTTGCGCTGGGCGTTCGTGCTCGCCTTGGCGGAATCACCGATGATGTCGCCCGACGCGCCCATGGCATCGGGATGCTGCTCCAGCTGCTCGTGCCGGAAGTCGGCACCGGCGGCCAGGCCGACCGAACCATGGGGCATTTTCCACAGGTCCGCCGTGGCCGCGACGAAATTGAACTGGCTGAGCGAAGACTTGTTCGCGTCCCTGACGGTGACCCGGTCGTACTCGACCAGGGGCGCGCTGGCCGGGTCCGGGTTGCGATAATAGCCGAACGGATTGTACGGCGTGGTGGTCCCGATGAATCTCGCACTGCGCGGATCAAAGATCGGCGAACTGGCGTTAACGATTTCGTTGAAGCGGGAGACGGAATTGAGCGCGTTCCGGTTGCGGTCGCGAACGGAACTGAAGCTGAACGACGCATCGAGATTCCAGCGACCCGCGACGTTTTCGCCCTTGAGCCCGGTCGTGGCCATGAAGGCCTCCGTTTCGTTGCGTATGATCCGGTTGCCGAACTCGGCCAGCCGCCAGCGGGTCCGGCCGGCGATGTCCTGGTTGAAGGGATTGAACGGATTCATGGCCCCGGGGGCCGCGAGCCGCTGTGCCGCTCCGTTGACGATCTGCGTGCCCGGGCCCGGGATGGCCCCGTTCGGCGCCGCCGTGCCGGCAGTCACTGGCAAAATCAGACCAAGCGAGGGGACGATGAGCGTGAGAATCGGATTCGCCGTGCGGGCGGGAATCACCAGTTCGGCCTTGCCCGGGGCCGAAAAGTCGCCGGTGGCGGTGGGCGCCAGCTGATTCTCGACGGAGACTTGTTGGAACGACAGATCGACGTAGCCCTTCACGTTATCCGTGCCGAAAACCTTGCGCTCCCCAAACGCAAACACACCCTGGCGCCGGATTTTCGGATACGACATCGAGAATTCGTTGAAATTGAAGGTCGACGAGCGATCACCCGAGTACGTGTAGTGCGTGGCGGGTTTGGTGCCCTGGTTGCCCGCGTCGGCGCCGGATTGGGCGAAAAAAATCGCCGCGGAATTCGCCACCCCGGGAATCGGCGCGCCCACGGACTGGCGGAGCGCGTCGCCGACAGCGAACCGGCTCACTTCGAGGTTGGCCGGGCTGGAATTCGAGCTCAGGAACGGTGGCGTCGCCGAATAAGCCCGGTCGCGGTTCATGATCGCCTCCCGCTTGTAGTAATTCAGGCCGACCAGCAGGCTGACCTTTTCGGTGGCCTTGCCGGTCGCGATATTCACGACCACCTCCGACGAGTCCTTGTTCGTCGTATTGCCATAGCTGACGAACGCCTCGGAGCCGTCGAGGCGGCGGCGCATCTTGAGGTTGATCACGCCGGCAACGGCATCGGCTCCATAGAGCGCCGATGCCCCATCCTTCAGCACCTCGATACTGTCGATCGCCGAGAGCGGGATGGAGTTGAGATCGACAAACGCCGTGGCTCCGCCCGCGCCGACTGGATAGGGCGCCACGCGCCGCCCATTGATCAGGACGAGGGTGGATTCGGGCCCCAGGCCGCGCAACGAAATCGCGGTCGCGCCCGGGGTGAAGCCGGTGGCATTGTTGGAAATCGGAACCGAGTTGGTATTCGAGGCCGTGATCTGCTGCAGGAGCTCAGCCGTGTTGGTGTAGCCGGACTCCTCGATGGCCTGGCGATCGATCCGCGATACCGGTGAGGCCCCCGCCTCGACCGCGGTTTCCGTCGAGGGAATGTATGATCCGGTGACCACGAACCGTTCGAGCTGCTGAGGGGTTTCTTCTTTCTTGGGTCCGGCCGGGAGGACCAAGTCCGGATTCTGGGCCGCCCCCAGCAGGCTGGTCACCACCATGCCAATAATTGCGAACCGGGCAGTCGCGGAGCTCAGCAGCTGTTTATTCATCCTGATGTCATGGGTTGGCTCGGTCGGCGCCGGTGGGGGCCAGGTCAAATCGGCGACGGTCCAAAACAGGCGCATTCTTCCGATTTGCAATAAAATCCCAAGGCGCAGACTGCAATCAGGCCCGCATATTCATAAAGACGGCCAACCCCCGGAAGCATGGCCACAAAAAGGCGAAAAATTGTCCGTCCGACCGGCGGGAATCCCTCGGGCGCCTATAGGCGCCGCGAGAGCTGCGATCGCCCTCCGATTTTTTGTGCCTTTTTGTGGCTAAAGTTCAAAGGCCCCTCTGCGACGTTCTCCGACTCCGGGTTTCAGGGCAGGAGGTCGGCAACGGCGAGCGGTTGCGCGCGCGGCCCGACCGCGATGGATTCGCCGCGGCGAAAAGTGCGCGTTTCGGAGTAGCCTTCGCCGGCCGGCCCGCGATGCACCTCCACGCCGTCATCCACAAGATTGACGATCCAATACTCCGGCACGCCCTCGCGCGCGTAGAGCCGAAGCTTCCGTCCGCGATCGAGGGAGAGACTGGAATCGGCCACCTCCACCACGAGTTCGGCCGCCCTGGGATGGCCCACCAGGTAATCCCGGGGTGCGCCGCGGACCACGACGACATCGGGTTCGGGAAGCGATTCGGCGCCGAGGCGGAGCGGAAGTTGCGGACGCACGTCGTAACCTTCGGCAAACACCTTCTCCAGCGCGATGGTGACCAAGCGTACGGCGGTAGAATGGGGGCTGTATTGCGGGCTCATGTGCGTGATAATCTCGCCGTCGATCAGCTCGATGGGGTCTTCAGACGTAAAGATGCCACGTGCCACCGCCTCCTCGTAGCGATCAGCGTCCCACAAAAAGCGCGTGAGTGGCGTGGGCTGGGTCGCAGTGTCCATAGGCCAAACCGTGGCGCAGGCTACAGGCAGCCGCAAGAAAAAGGCGGCCCGGAAATCCGGGCCGCCTTGAAGTAGAATCGACTAACCGGAATTAGAACTTCTTGTTGAGTTCCACGAACCAGATGCGGCCACGGATGTCGCCGATCGCGCGGTCATATTGGCCCTCGAAGCTGGTCGCAACGAACGGCGGCTGACGGTTGAACACGTTGTTGACCCCAACGTTCATCTGCATGCCCCAGCCCCAGCTCGGGAAACGATAGCTGGCGCGGACGTCAAAAGCGCCGAAGCTCGGAACTTGGTTGTCATCGTTCTCGTCCTCCTTGTAGCCATCGACGTAGCTGTAATTCACGCCGGCCGAGTAAACCGACTTCTTCCACGTCAACCCGGCGGAACCCTTCCACTTCGGGAAGCCGTAGTTGCCCAAGGCCGAGCCGCTGCCCCAGTACTTGCCGAGGTAGTTGATCATGCCCGCACCGGGGAAGTCTTCCATCTCGAAGGTGCGCACGGTGGTCCACGACGTGTCGAGGGAGAACTTGCCGACTTCCGTGGTGAAGTCGTAGGTGCCGAACAAGTCGATGCCGTCGGTGAGACGTACGCCGGTGTTGACCGGGCCCACGTTGCGGATCTGGTTCAGCGACCCGTCCACATTCATCGCCACCTGCGAACCCAACGGGTTCTGCGCGCTGACCGCGGCGTTCGGGCCGAACGGATTCGTCGCCGACGTCGGACCGGCCGCGAACCACTGATTGACGATGTACTGGTCGCTCTCGAACGGAATCCCGTTTTCCTTAATGCGGTAATAGTTGATTCCGACACTCAAACCCTTGACTTGCCGGGGCGAGTAAACCGCACCGATCAGATACGTGTCAGACTTGGCCGGCTTCAGGTTCGGGTTGCCGATAAAGATCGAGCCTTGGGTCGCCTGCGTACGAACCTTGGTGATGGGGTTGAAGAGTTCGGTGAACGACTGGGAGGGCGCACCGGCATCGAGGTTTCCCATGGAGGGGGCGACAAAGCCCTTGGACCACGAGCCGCGCACAGTGAGCTCCTTGGCGAGCGGCTCCCAGCGGAAGGCCACGCGGGGCTTCCAGCCGGTGCTGCCAACGGTGTCGGAGAATTTCTCATGGCGAATCGCCAGCGGGAGGGTCAAGCCCTTGATCACAGGCACTTCGAGTTCCGCGTAATACGAAGTGACCGAGCGCTCATACTTGTAGGCCGATGCGACATTGAAGGGAAAAACCGCGCCCGTCTGCAGCGATGAGTCGGGCTCGTAGTGATCGAAGTTATTCCGCTTCTCCGCACCGACGACCATCTTGAGCGTGCCGGCGGGCAGTTCGAACAGTTCGCCGCTGAGACTGCCGTCATACTGGCGGGTCTTCTGGTGCTCCCGGGCGCCGGCCTCACCCTTCAAACTCGCAATGAAGCTGTCGGAATTGACCGGCGAGGTGGTGCTCAGCAGCGGGGTGTAGCCATAGGGGTTGAAGGCCGCACCGGCGGTACCGGCCGCGAGGGCGTCGTTGTACTTGGTCGAGTAGACGCCGCCAGTCTGGAGCTGCTTGAAAGTCCACAGGTCGTTCATGACCCCAACCTGGAAGTCCCATCCCTTGACGATCTCGCCCTTCAGGCCCGCCACGATCCGGGTCTCTTCAAACTCGTTGTAGGTGATGCGGGGTCCGAGTTCCGCTGGACGGTAGCCAAACGAATAGCTGCGGCCCGTAGCGGCCGCGGTCGGGAAAACCGTCCGATACCAATAGTTGGTCGCGGGCAGCGTCCGGCCACTGAGCGGGGACGGAGCCAAGTTGTTTTCGCTCTGGTTGCGCGAGACGATGGTGTTCGTGAAGAACGTGAGCTTGCTGGTGAGTTCCGTCTCGGTATCGAGCACGATGCCCGTGCGCTCGTGCGGACGAACCGACAGGGTGTAATAACCGAAGGGGAAACCCGCATTGACGCCGGGGAGCAGCACCGCGTTCGGGCCGTATTGGACCGGCGAGCTGGCACCGAGAACGCCGTTCAAGCGCGCTTCCTCGGCGTCGCGCGCGGCGTTGCGGGCCGGTACGGACATCGAGCTGGGCAGCGTCAGGAAGACCGCTGGGTTGAACGCGGCGGGGATCTGCGAAGCCGTCCTGAGGCCAGCACCGCCGGCCGCTGGCTTCACGAACCAGCGCAGGGGCACGCGCACGTTGCCGGCCGCCGTGGCCGCAGTCGTCTCGGCCGCCAGTGAAATCGGCGTGAACACACCCGGATTGGACGTGGCTGACACGCTCGAGCCCGCCGGAGTGCTCACCGCGCGGTCCGTGCTGAACTGGGAGTTAGCGCGGCTGTTTTCGACCGAGATGGTAAACGCGGTCTTCGCGATCTTCCCGCCCGCCACCATGCTGAAGCGCTGTTCGCTGACGTCGGTGTCGGTCGTGTTCGAGAAGCGGCCAAAGAATTCCGCTCCTTCGTAGTTCTTCTTCAGGACGAAATTCACCACGCCCGCGACGGCATCGGTACCATATACCGCCGAGGCGCCGTCGTTGAGGATTTCAACCCGCTCGATCGCCGACTTCGGGATCAAGTTGAGGTCGGCATTGGTGCGCCGGCCGTTCACGAGGAACAGCGTGCGGGAGCCGGGCAAGTCGCGCAGCGACACCGTCGACTCACCAGAGCCGCCGTTGCCAAAGCCTTCGTTGACGGTGCCGATGCCGCCACCGAACTGGGGCAGCTTCTTGCGCAGCATTTCGGCCACGTTGCTGTAACCCGAAATAATGGCATCATCCATCTTGTAGCGGGAGATAGACAAGGCGCCCTCGGCCGTGGCGCCGGAAAGACGCGATCCAGTCACTTCGAACTTTTCGAGTTTGACCGCATCTTCTCTGGTGGTGGAAGCGGTCTGCCCAAAGGCAGTTGCCGCGAGGAGGCTGGCCGTCAATGTCGTAGACAGCAAAGCCTTGAACTTCCGCATAGGGAGGTGGTTCATAGTTTTCTCAGTTAGGTTGTGTGTTTAGAAGCCAACCCGGCATTAAGCCGTATTCGCTTGGGGCGAAACGAATGAACATCCCGTTCCCCTGCGCAACCATATTTTGCGGTGGAATTGCCCCCGGGCGCGCCGAACCGCCGACCACGTACGCCAAGTCACATTTGGCTCCAGCATGGCAGGGGCTTGCCTTTTCCCTCCGGCGTGGCCTGTTGAAGGAAATGAAGGAGCTGTCGGCAATCGTCCGCAAACTGCTGGCGCCTGGCTCCTCGGACGCGGTCCTCGCCACCCTGGTCGCGGTCGAAGGCTCTTCGTATCGGAGGCCGGGCGCGCGGCTCCTGTTCGCCGACGACGGCACGCGGCTTGGCTCGATCAGTGGCGGTTGCCTGGAAGAGGACGTACTCGCCCGGGCGCGCCGCGTCTTCGCCACGGGAGCGGCCGAGACCGTGGTTTATGATACGACGTCAGAAAATGACCTCGTCTGGGGGGTGGGACTCGGGTGCCACGGGATCGTCCGGGTGCTGATCGAGAAGCTGCCGGCGCGACCAAGCTGGGCTGCGGCTCTGGCGGAAAACTTTGCCGCGCGGCGCACCACGAAACTGGCCATCGTGCATCACCCCGAAGGTCACCCTGACTCTGGCACGCATCTCGCCAGCGAGCTGCCGCGCGCGATCCTCGAACTGCAATCGGGTGTTTTTATCGAGACGGTTCCACCCCCCACCGCCGTCGCGATACTTGGTGCCGGCGACGACGCGCAGCCGCTGGTCCGGCTCGCCAAGGAACTTGGTTGGCAGGTAACGGTTGCCGACCCGCGCCCGGCGTTTGCCACCAACGAACGGTTTCCATCCGCCGATCGCACCGTCACCGCGCCCGCTGAGGAACTCGCGGCCCGCGTCTACGAGCCAACAGAAAGCGAAATCGAAGGGGTCGCCATTGTGATGACGCATCATTATGTCCATGATCTGCCGCTGATCCGCGCGTTGCTGCCGCGGCCGCTGGCCTATCTCGGGCTGCTGGGTCCCAAGAAGCGCGCGGAAAAAATCCTCGCGGATCTGGCACGCGACGGCTTCGAACCGACGCCAGCGCAGCGATCGCGACTGCACGCGCCCGTCGGGCTCGACCTCGGCGCGGATGGACCCGAACAGGTCGCCCTGGCCATCGTGGCCGAGGTCCAAGCGGTGCTCGCCGGCCGCAACGCCCGCCCGCTCCGCGAGCGGTCACAGCCGATCCATGAGGAGGTTTTTGCTCCGCAAAAACCTGATGAAGCATGAGCAAATCGCACCCAGTGACATCAGGGAAGATGAGGTTTTCGCACCGCGAAAACCTGCGGTTCGGAGCGGTCATTCTTGCCGCCGGCGCCTCGACGCGGATGGGGACGCCGAAGCAGTTGCTCGAGCTTGAGGGCAAGCCGCTGGTGGTCCGCGCGGTCGAGGCGGCGCTCGCCTCACCGGCCTGGCCGGTGGTGGTCGTGCTGGGGGCGCACGAGGAGCAAATCCGGCCGGCGCTGGCACGACTGCCGGTGCTCATCGCCGAGAATGCCGCGTGGTCCGAGGGCATGGCGTCCTCAATTCGCACGGGGGTGATGACGCTGGGGCAGTTTTCCCGCGCGATCGACGCCGTGGTCATCGCCCTGTGCGACCAGCCGGCGTTTTCCGCCGCGGTCATAGCGCAACTCGTCGCGGCCCAACGCACGACTGGTCGCAGCATCGTTGCCGCCCACTATCACGGCCGCAACGGTGCCCCCGCGTTGTTCATGCGCGAACACTTCCCCGCCCTGACCGCCCTCACCGGAGAGGAGGGTGCGCGCGCGTTGCTCAACGGCGACCCGTCCCAGATCGCCACCGTCGACCTGCCGGCGCTCGCCCTCGACCTTGACACCCCCGGGGATTTTGCGACGCAAAATCCCAAATAGTTTTTTGCCCGGCAAAAAACTCGGCTCGTGAAAAATTTCCTCCTCCTTCTCGCCCTTCTCACCCCGCCGGCCATGTCTGCCCCTCCGAACCAGGAAAAGCTCAGGTGGTCCGCCTCCTTCACCGACGTCTGTTTCGAGAATTCGTTCACCGTGCCTATGGACGGTTATGGAACGGACCGGGAGGTCCGTTCTCCTCCGGCCTCCTCCGTTCTCCTCCGGCCTCCACAAAGTGTACGGTGCGGGTGACATTCTGCGCCGGGTTTTGCGATTCGGAAAATAATCGTCGCCGGTGGGCCCCGGGGTGTGCATTGGTCGCGGGCCGCGCATGCCTCCTCTCCACGACGACATCCCTCCCTGCGCCGGTTGCGGCACCTGCTGCCATCAGACGGTCGAGTTGGCCGAGGGGATCGACCATGTACCCGAAGCGTTCATCGTCGAGCACGAGGGTGTACGGTGCATGGAACAACGCGGCAATGGCGCGTGTGTCGCCCTGGATCCCCTTACACTGCTCTGCACGATCTACGATCATCGGCCCGACGTCTGCCGCCGCTTCGATCGCGGCGGAGCATTGTGCCGCGCGATCCTGATCCGCCACGCGGCCGCCCTTGGCGTTTTCACCCATCCGAACGGATAGGGCCTTCCCATCGTGGAGGGCCGAGCTCCGTCGAGGCCGCTTCGTTGTCGGGTTCGGCCTCGGGGCGTTGTTGTTGGGGTGTCCGGGGTGGGGGGTGCCCGCCCCTCCGCCGGATGCAGAGGATTCCGCGGCTTCAGGTCGTCGAGCCCAATTCGGGCGAATTCAAACCTCAATTCCGGGTCTCGGCCGGAGTCAGCAGGATCCTTGCCTCCGCGGCCTTTTCCACTGCCGCCCGGGAATACACGAGGGGAAAGTAGCGATCGTTCGCCCAATCGGCGAAGAGATCGCGGTAGTGCGGACTGCGCGAATCCCCGGACTGGCCCGGACTGTTCGTCGCAAACGTGTTGTCCCAATCGCCGACGTCCGCCACGAACCGGGCGGAGGCGCCGTTGGTCAGCCGGAAATCCGCCGGCCGCCACCCGCTGCGGCCCAGGCTCTCGTTGTCCCCGGCCTTCGGGATCGGGCCGACATTGAAGCCCCGAACCTGATCGGAGTCCGGAAACGCGGTCGCCAGCGGATGGGTGAAAAGGGCATGATGCAGCCGGCCCCAGCGCCAGCCGGCCGGGTCGGGTCCGAGCCGGGTCGCGAGCTCGGCCGCCGCCGCCTCGAGCGCAGTCAGAAAAAGTTCGTTCCGCGCCCGCACCGGATCCGCTCCGAGCCGCGCGTCCGGCTTTTCGAGATAGGTGATGGCGAAGGCGGAATCGCCGTCGCGAATGATCGCCGCCGCGGCCGCGGGTGCGAGCCGGCGCAGCAGCGCGGGCCGGACGTGCTTGTGGAACCAGATATTGAATACGGCAGCGCCGGTCGATTCGCGGTCGGCGCGGTGGTCCCAGGCGCGCAGGGCCGCGAGCGCGGCGGCGGCGGGCGACGAGGCCGGCGCGGACACGGCGGCGAGCAAGGCCGTCGCCCGCTGGCCGGTGGTGTTGACGATATCAGTTTGCGCCCGGATGAGATCGGCCACCCCGAAGCGGGTCGTGCCGCCGAAGATCTGGTGTTGCCGCAGCATGCGGGCGGGGTCCGCCCACTCGAAGCCCAGCTTGGTCCGGGCGGAGTCGTATCCAGCCGGCAGATTCATCTCGTTCGACGTGCCGAGCCAGCCCTCGGGGGGATTGAGGCGACGGGGCAGCTCATCCATCGGACGGAAGCCCTGCCACTCGTAGCGCCCGTCGCCGGGCACCGGCATGAGCCCGTCCCAGTTGGGCCGGATGGGCGCGAGGCCGGACGGCGCCCAGCCGATGTTGCCCGCGCGATCCGCATACAGGTAATTCAGCCCGGGCATGCCGTGCCGGTTCATCGCGGCCAGGAATTGATCCCAGTTTTTCGCCCCCATGTATTCGAGGCTCGAAAGATATGGCGCCATGCCCGGCTCGAGCCACCCCACCCGCGCGGCATAGGCACGATGCCGGGCCCGATCTTCGAGCAGGACGGGACCGTGGCGGGTGAACTTGAGCTGGACCGCCCGGGCGGCCCCGCCCTTGACCTCCACCGTCTCGGTGCGCACCTGAAACGGCTCCCAGCGGCCCAGGTAACGGTATTCATCCGGCTGGGCGGGATTCGTTTCGTAGACGTAGAGATCCTCCTGATCGATCGCGAAAATGGTCAGGCCAAACGCGACCTCGGCGTTGTGTCCCAGCGAGACGCCGGGCAGGAAGGGTTCGCCCGCGCCGATGACATCGAAGCCCGGCGCCGACAGGTGCGCGAAATAGCGCAGGCCCGGGACACCGTGCGCGCGGTGCGGGTCGTTGGCCAGGATCGGCCGACGGGTCGCGGAGCGCGCCGGTGCAACCGTGAAATTGTTGCTCGCATACGCGGGCCGGTCGAGCGCGTGAGTCAACTCGGCCGTGCCTAGGCGCGCGGGCGATTCGGTGCCGCGAAGCTTTTCGGCGGTGAACGCCACGGCATCCCGGGCGAGATTGTAGTCCTTGAGGACCGCCTCCGGCACCTCCGCCGGGTTGAGGCCGTCCGGCACGCTGGTTCGCCAGCGCGGTTCCACGCTTCGTCGCAGCAGATCGGCGGAGAGATCCGCCGCCGCCGTGACGCGCGAACGGGCGACCTCGCTCGGCAGGTTGCTCACCAGACCGTGACTGCGAATCCGCACGATGTCCGCCGCCTGCCACTTTGCCGGGGCATAGCCGAGCAACGTGAACTCGATCGGCAGCAGCCCGGGCTGGGCCTGCGTCAGGGCGACGTAGGCATTGATGCCGGCGACAAAACTTTCCGCGACCCGCTTGGTGTCGGAGTTGTAGGCGATCCATTCGGCCCGCATGTCGCCGCGGTAGAGAAACAGCCGCGCCGCGCGATCCTGCTCCACGTAGGCGGGACCGAAATCGCGCGCCAGCTCACCGAGCCCGCGCTTGCGCCAGAGATCGATCTGCCAGAGCCGGTCGCGCGCGGCGTTGAAGCCCTGGGCGAAGTACGCGGAATAAGTGGACGGCGCATAGATGTGCGGCACCCCCCAGCGATCCACGAGAATCTCCACCGGCTCGGCCAGCCCCGCCACCACGAAGCGCGTCGTGGGCAGCGTCGCGACTTCAGCCCGGGCCGGCACGACACCGAGCAGCGACACCAGCCCAAGCGCACGCCAGAAAAAGCGGGGAAAACGGGAATCGGGGTTCATCGTGGAAAGGGAAAGAGCACACGCGTTCCGCCCACGTCAAACGGAACTCGCCGAACAAACCACTTGAGGCGGCCGGCGATTTCCCCACCGTGGCTCCGTGACCTTGCGTCGCGGCGACCGGCCCGCACCCCCTTTCCCGTCGGATTTTTCCGAGCTGCAAAAGCCGCTCGAGCACTTCCGTGCCAAGACGAAGCACCTCAAGGTCCACCCGGCCGAGCTGCTCGTGCTGTGGGTGGTGTGCGCGCACGTCCTCTTTCTCCCCTGGGCGGTGGGGGGCATGATGGCTTGGGGGCAGTTTGTCAGCCTGGGCCTGGCGGTGCTCGGATTCGTCCTGGCGCTGGTCCCGCGGAACTACACGGAGGATCACACGGGCGCGAACCGTTTCCGGTTGATCACTTGGCCAAGGCTCCTGCGGTTTCCGATTTTCTGGCTTGGCCTGGCCCTGCTCGGCCTGGTCACCGTGCAGGCGCTCAACCCCGCCTGGGCCTACACCACGGACGGCAAGAGCTGGTGGATGCGCGGCATGCTCCACAACTCATCGCTGCCGACGGGCGTGCAAGTTCCATTCGAACGCTGGGGTCCATGGCGGGCGCTCATGATCTACGCCTCGGGGTGGCTGACCGTCTGCACGATGTGGGTGGGGTTCACGCGCCGCCGCACCGTGCAATATTTCTTCATGGCGCTCGCGGTCAATGGCCTGGCGCTGGCCCTGCTCGGGGTGGCGCAGCGGCTGTTGCCCAACGGCAAGATGTTCTGGTCCTGGGCCCCGCAGGCCGGCGTGTTCTTCTCGAGCTTCGTATATAAGAACCACGCCGGCGCCTATCTCGACCTCACCCTCGCGGTGACGTGCGGTCTCGCCGCCTGGTACTACTTGCGCGGGCTGCGGCGGCTGGAGAAATCGAACCCGAGCGGCGTGCTCGCGTTTTTCGCCACCTGCATCGCCGTGAGCGTCCTGACGAGTTATGCGCGCGGGGCGACCCTCGTGATGCTCGTCTTCCTGTGCGTCTGCATCATCGCCTTCGTCGTGCACCAGTTGATCATCCCCAGCGAGAACCGCAAACCGGTCGTGGCGATCGTGCTCATCCTGATCTTCGGCTATTTCCTGAAAACCGGGCACGATGCCCTGAAATCGGGCGAGGCGTGGAACCGGCTCAAGCAAGGGGTCATGCGCGAGGACACGTCGCTGGAGTTTCGCGAGAAGGCGACCGCCGCCGCCCTGGACATGCTGAAGGATTACTGGGGCAAGGGCGCCGGCGCCGGCAGTTTTCAGTTCCTTTTCCCCATTTATCAGCACCGCCACCCCGAGCTCGTTTCCGCCGCCGGCCGCCGGATGTTCTGGCAGGACGCGCACAACGATATCCTCCAGTTTCCGGTGGAGCTCGGCCTCACCGGCACGGTGCTCATCCTGCTCGCGGCCGGCTTCTGGATGATCCAGCTCGTGAGAAGTTATTGCTGGGAGAATCCCTTGAGCGCCTGCGTGGTGTTCGGGGCCGTTCTCATGGTCATTTATGGGTGGTGGGACTTCCCGTTCCAGAACCCCGCCATCCTCATCACGTGGTGCACCCTGTGGCCCGCGGTGACCATGTGGACCCAGTTCGAAGAGCTGAACTTGAAGGGATAAAACCGCCGCCGGCGGATTGATCAGTCCTTGTACGGAGTGTATTCCGGCACCAGCCGCTGCAGGATCGCCTTCAGCTCGTTCGATTCGAGCTGGTAGAGCTGCTGCTCGAGTTCCCGCAGGCCCGATTCGCTCAAGATTGCGTCGCTCGTGAACCGCATGATCCGCGGATGCTCCGTCGGAGCGTGCTGCTCGGAGCGGTGCTGCAATTCCTCGAACAGCTTTTCGCCCGGCTTCAGCCCGGTGAACTTGATCTCAATGTCGTCGCCCGGGGTGAAGCCGCTCAGCTCGATCATCTGCCGCGCGAGGTCGACGATCCGCACCGGCTGGCCCATATCGAGGACAAAGATTTCCCCACCCTGCCCAAGCACGAAACTCTGCAGCACCAGGCCGACCGATTCGGGGATGGTCATGAAGTAACGCGTGACATCCGGGTGGGTCACGGTCACGGGCCCGCCGTTGGCGATCTGGCGCTTGAAAATCGGAATCACGCTGCCCGACGATCCGAGCACGTTGCCAAAGCGGACCGCGATGAACTTCGTCGGCACCTTCGGCGCCGACCCAGGACCAGGGACCACGGACAACGGACCAGGGATCTCCAATCCCTTGACCTTCTCCGCATGGCCTCCTTGTCCCTGGGTCGCATCTACCGCGCCGCCGTGACGCCGGGCGGCCGCGATCGCCATCAGCTGCAGCTCGGCGAGCCGCTTCGTCGCGCCCATGACGCTGGTCGGGTTGATGGCCTTGTCGGTCGAGATGAGCACAAAGGCGCCGACCCCGTGCGCGGCGGCGATGGTGGCGAGCTGGCGCGTGCCCAGCACGTTGTTGCGGATCGCCTCCGCCGGCTGGCGCTCCATCATGAATACATGCTTGTGGGCCGCCGCGTGGAACACGACGTTGGGGCGGTAGCGGGCGAAAATATACTCGATCCGCTCCCGATCGAGGACGTCAGCCACCAGCGAAGTCGCGACCGTCCCGAAGCCGAGCTCGTTCATTTCCTGTTCGATGATGAACAGCGCGCCCTCGGACTGCTCGACCATCAGGAGCCGGTCCGGATTCAGTGCCGCGATTTGGCGGCAAAGTTCGCTGCCGATGCTGCCGCCCGCACCCGTGACCACGACGACCTGCCCTTCAATGAGCTTGCGGAGGCCGGCCGAATCGAGGTTCACGGGTTCGCGCCCCAGCAAATCCTGCACCTCCACCGGCCGGATCCGGCTGGCCCGCACCCGGCCGGAAGCCAGTTCTTCGAGGGACGGCAGCGTCTCCACCTTCAGACCCATCTGGCCAAACAGCGTGACGATTTCCCGAATCCGTTTTCCCGCCGCCGACGGCATGGCAATGACCGCTTTCGCGAGCACCCCGGCGTCCTTGATCTCCGCGATGGCCTCGGGCCGCCCGATGACCGGCACGCCATGCACGAGCTTGCCGTGCTTGGAGGTGTCGTCGTCGAAAAACATGACCGGCTGGAACCCGCGCGACGGCGCATTAAGGAATTCCTTGGCCAGGGAGGCTCCGGCATCGCCGGCGCCGATGATCGCAATCCGCTCCAGGCGGGCCTGCGCCCCGTGGCCGGGCCGTTTTCCGCCGCTGAGGCGTTCGCGGTAGAGCCGCGTCGCCAGCCGCCCGATGCACAGCCCGCCGAAGCACAGCATGAAATCGGTCAACAAGACCCCGCGCGGCGCCGAGAATAGCATGACGCCGAAGATCCGGGGCAGCATCAGGATCGCACTCGAGGCGCCCATTGCCCACACGAGCCGGAGCAAATCGGGCACGCTGAAATACGTCATCAGGCTGCCCAGTTGCCGGAAGTAAATCAGGGCGATGAGCTTGATGCCCACGACCAACGGCAGCAGTCGCAGCCGCTCCGCCTGGTGCGACTCGGGCACGAGGAAGTCGAAGCGCACTTCATAGGCGAGATAGAAGCTGGCTCCGGCAATCGCGGCGTAAATCCCGGCCAGGATCACCCCGCGCCGGAGTTGCGTGCCGTCGAACGGGGCAGATTTCTGAAATGCCGCCTTGCTCATGGAAAGCAGCCCCGGGGACGGACGTTGGCCGGACTGAGTGCTGGCACCTTGGCGAACCGCTCCCGTGCCAAGTCTTCCACCTCCGCGTGGTGCGCCGATCGGTGATTCCGGAAAGGTTTCATCATGAGAAATGCGCTTTCTACCAAGAATGAACCGGATGGCACGGAGAAAATAGGTTCAACGCCGCCTCTCTCTTGGAAACAGCTCCGTTGTGGCCCGCCGCGTGAGCGGCGGGATTGCCCGACGTCCCCGCGCTCACGCGCAGGGCTACGAAAGCCGGCGTTTCCTTCCGTCCGGCGCAAAGTCCGTTTTACGGCTCGGACGGGATCGAGACGGCCGCCCTTGAAACCGGGTCCTCATTCGCGAGTCTTCGGGGAATTCGCCGTGGGAAAGTGCTGCAGGGAAAATTCCCGCGCCTCAATCCAGTCGCCGGGCACCTGATTCTGCACGCGCAGCCCAATCCCCACCCAAACGGCCCCGGCCGGCGGGGTGCCGGCTTGTTGCAGCGTCACCCACCCGGGCCAGTCACCGTCGGGGAGACGCAGGCCCTTGAAACCCACATGCCGGCCTTTTTCGTCGAGCCACGCGAAAACAAGGCTGACCGCCGTCCCGGTGGAAACGCGCCCGCACACCGCGAAGCGGGCACGGTGCAAGCCTGCTCCACCCAGCGGATCCCATTGGGAAACGGTGGTATCCTTGCTCCCGCTGATTCGCAGCACGCGCGCCGTCGCCGGACCAATCAGCTCCGCGCGATGAAATTGCGACGGCTCCACCTGGCTGAACCAGTCCGCCGGCAGCGCGATGCCGTAGTCCATGCCTGCGATCGTTCGGGCCGGTTTCAGCTCCGCCGCCATGCCGGGGTCGCGCAGCAATTCGCGTCCGGGCATTGCCGCCCGCGATCCGGGCGCCAGCGCCGGGCCTGCCGCGGGGATGCCTGACGCACCCGTTGCCCGAATCGCCGCCCAAAGCGCCATCGCCAACGCATCGTTCCAACGCAGGAGATTCTGATCGGGAGCAAAAGGCGTGAGCGTTTCAACCGCCGGTGATTGCGGTTTGGTCGCGTCAGCACCCGCCGGCCGTCGGGCCTCCGCGGCGTGCCAGGCCAGGAGCGCGGCCGCCACCGGATCGTTCTTCAAGTAATCGTCCCAGCCGAACGCCGCCACGGCCAGGGGACGCTCGCGCCTCAGCTCGGTGGTGTAGCGAATAAACTCGCCGCGATCTCCGAGGTAGGCCTTGAGGTCCGCCGCCAGCGCCGGCGCATCGGTCGGCGGGGCGAGCGCACGGCGCGCCAACCGATCCCTCGCCTCGTGGAAGGCGACAAATCGCTCGGTCACGCCGAAGGCCGCGCTGACGAGCCCCACCCGTTGGCGCACTTTTTCCGTCACCGCCAGCCGCGCGGCGGCGTCCAAATGCGCCCGCAGCCCGCCACACGCGCCCAGCGGAAAAATCACCGCCTGCGATTCGTTGCGGTAATGCTTCAGCCAATACGGCGGCCCGGGTTGCTGCATCCAGAGCTCCTCCGCCCGCTCGAAGAACGCCCGCATCGGCGGCGCCGATTTTTCGAAATACCGGCGGTAGTATTCATCGAGCAGGGTCCGCGCCGACTGCTCCGGGTCCTGCAACAGCTGCGCCGTGAGCCAGGGCATCGGGCCGTCGAGTCCCCAGTTGGGATTCATCTCGGCGTAATAATCAGTAAAGCCTGCGCGCCGGGCATGCCAGAGGTTCTCCGCCAGGAGCTGCGTGTGAATCCGGGGGATGAGGTAGCCGTGGCCGTAGAGATAATCGTACATGCCGAGCCGGCGGCGGATGCCGGAGGCCGGCGCCGCCGCGGCGCCCCCGCCCGCCGGCAGAACCCCGGCGGCTTTCCCCCATCGCTCCTGGAGATGAAACTCCCCGGCGCGAAATTCGCGATCGTAGCCCTGCGCGCGATCCGCAGTCAGAAAGGGGATCACCTGCGGGTGCAGCGGAAAGTCCGGCGCATTCTCCGCCCAATAATACGCGAGCGCCCCCAGGTATTTCTGCGGATGCGTCCGGGCCAGCTCCGCCGCCGCGCGGTTCATGAACGTGAACACGAGATTGGAGTAATCCGGCCGCTCCCGAAACCAGGCGCCGGGGCGAATCAACGCCAGCATCTCCGGCGACTCACCCCAGATCAGGGCGTCGTTAACGCCGAGGGCAAAACTCGGTGCGGCCGGGTGCACGGCGAAGTGCCGGCGGGCCGCGTCCGCGGCGTGCCGCGCCACATCGATCCTCCCGAGATCCGGGTTCCAAAACCAAGCTCCGCCCGGCGGCGGTTGGAGCCGCTGCCCGTCCGCGAGCGGAAAAAACTCCGGATGCTCCCTCGCCAGTGCCGGCGGAAACACGTTGCCCAGGTTATGCGAAAACGGCAGTGCCTCGGTCAGTTGATTGCGCCGGCCCCATTCGGCGTCGACCCCGAGCACGCGCGT
The DNA here is from genome assembly GCA_044344465.1 of Opitutaceae bacterium. Lineage (GTDB taxonomy): Bacteria > Verrucomicrobiota > Verrucomicrobiia > Opitutales > Opitutaceae > ER46. The sequence continues at coordinate 33,517 of JBIJCX010000008.1, read as the reverse complement.
CAGAAATCCACCGCGCGCCGCCGGACCCGCCCGCGGCGATGCCGGGCCAACGGCCATCGCCGCCGGAGCCCGCCCGCGGCGGCCGGCTTCATGGCCCCATTCGCCCGGCACGAACCAACGCTCCGGCTCCAGGAGCGCGTAATGGCGCACCAGGAGAAAAAACAGGCCCGCCGTGATCAGGCCGACGACGGGGAGCCCAACGTAGAGTAAGCGGACGCGTACCATTGAGCGGGGAATGAGAGCCGCGCCGCCCGTTCCCGCAACGGCAATTCGCGCGGGGCAATTCGCGCGCAACTCCTTTGTGCCCCCCGAATCGCCGCGAGCGCAACCGGGCGAGCGCGCCTGAGAGTGACGATTGTCCAAAAAGTGGGGTGCGCCCGATCGATCCGGCCCGGCAAAAACCACTTTCCAGCTCGCCACTGCACCCCCATCATGCGTGTTGTTTTGACGTTGGTCGATCGCTTGACCTCGGCCACCCAACCACCCCCCTCCATGAACTCAGAACCCGTTCGCCGTACCGTCTCCACGCCCGTCACCCAACCGCCCAGCCCGCGTTCGCGCTCCGCCGCCCCAATCGCCGGCATCCCGTCCCGTGCGGTGTGGCGCGCGATCCGGCATCTCAGCCTGGCCGGTCTCATGGTGCTCGGCTTCGCCGCTCCCGCGCCCGCCCAGGCGCCGGCCACGGGTCGAATCACCGGCCGGATTTTCAATCCCGCCACCCAGGAATATGTCCGGCACGCCGAGGTGGTGATCGACGGCACGAATCTCGTGACGTTCTCCGGCGACGATGGCTCGTACCTTCTCTCCGGTGTGCCCGCGGGAGAGGTGAGCGTGTCGGTCACCTACACCGGTTACGACCGGGCCGTCAGCCCGGTGGCGGTGCAGGCGGGCCAGACGGCGACCCGCGATTTTGACCTCAAAGGCTCGACCTTCCGGCCGGGCACGCCCGCGACCCCCGGCACCGGCGACACGGTGATCCGGCTCGAGAAGTTCGAGGTCTCGACGGAGCGCGAGGGCAATGCCAAGGCGATCATGGAGCAGCGCGCGGCCCTGAACATGAAGAGCGTCGTGGCGTCGGACAACTTCGGCGACGTCACCGGCGGCAATGTCGGCGAGTTCATGAAATACCTGCCCGGCATCGTCATCGACTACAACAACGCCGATGCCCGCGCGGTGCGCATCAGCGGCCTCGATCCCAAGTACGCGGGTGTCAGCATGGACGGGATGCGCATGGCGACCGCGGCCTCGGCCTCCTTCGGGGACACCTCGCGGCAGTTCGAATTCGAACAGGCCTCGATCACGAGCATCGAGTCGATCGAGGTGAACAAGACCGGGACCGCGAGCATGGACGCGGACGCGCCGGCCGGCACCATCAACATGCGCAGCAAAAACGCGTTCGAGCGCAAGGGGCGCGAGTTCACCGCCCAAGCCAGCCTCACGGCCAATCCCTATGAGCTCACGCTCCGCCGGACCCCGAGCCCCGGCGACGGCGAGCACCGGAAGATCCGCCCCGGCATCGTTCTCAGCTACGCGGAATCCTTCAACGGGCGGTTCGGCCTCTCGCTCAGCCTCTCCAGCAACAGCCTTTACAACGAGCAGGTCGCCCTCACGCAGACCATCGACAACACCCTCCCCGCCCGCGGCCCGGTCATCAACCTGCTCACCTTTCGCGACAACCCCAAGATCACGACGCGCTCCGCCTTCGGACTGAACATGGACTACAAGATCACCCCGGGCCTGGTCTTCTCCCTCCGTACCGCCGGCTCCATTCTCAACGACGAGATCAACGCGCGCACCATCACGTTTCGTGCCGCCACCGCCCAGATCGATCCGTCGTCGACGTTGACCTATCTGCTCGCGCAGCCCACGGCCAACATCAACACCCGGCTCGAGCAAAACATCGGCCACAGCCACAAATTCAACGAGACGGTCACCTACACGCCGAAGCTCGAATACAAGCTCAACGACCTCGTGGTCACCGCCAGCGGCGGCTATTCCCGCAGCAAGACGCACTACGAGGACACGCGCTCGGGCTACTTCACCGCCGCGATCAACCGGATCACGCGGATGAGCTGGAGCGCCCGGCGGACGAGTCCGACCTCGACCGACTGGCAGTTGACCCAATTGTCCGGCCCCGACTGGACCGACATGGCGAGCTACAACCGCGGCGACGCCAACCCCAACAACATCGGCACCTCCGCCCGGATCGGCAAGAGCCAGGTGTTTCTCGGCTACCTCGACGTGAAGAAGACCTTCAACCTCGGGCTGCCCGTCACGCTGCAGGCCGGCGTCAAGACCCGGCTCACGACCTACGATCTCAACTACATCGGCAACCGGACCTGGACCTTTGTCGGCGCGAGCGGCAACCAGCTCAATCCGGGCACGGTCATGATCCCCCACACCGAGCCGCGCGTGTTCGATTCGAAGCAGGGCGACAACATGGCGGCGATGAATATCCCGATTCCGAATACGACCGAGATGCTGAAGCTCTATCGCGCGCATCCGGAATATTTTGCCGAAAACGAGTTTGGCAATTTCAACATCGTCAATACGACCGGGCGCTCCGTGAAGGAGCAGGTCGACGCCCGCTATGTCGAGGCCAACACCCGCTGGCAGAAGCTGCGGCTGAATCTCGGCGTGCGCGAAGAGCGGACCCGGACCGTCGGGCGCACGTTCGACATCATCCCCCCCGCCCTGGTCCGGGCGGCCGGCTATACGCCCAACACCATTCCGTTCGTCACCTACCAGTACCGCAATTTCGAGCGACAAAACAAATACGGCGGGTACGAAAATCTCTTCTTCAGCGGCGGCGCCCGCTACGCCATGACGAAAGCCCTGAACCTGCAGCTGTCGGCCAGCCAGTCGATCGGCCGGCCCAGTTACAGCAACCTCGCGGGCGTCATCGCCATCAACGAGAACAACTTCACGGTCCAGATTCCCAACCCCGAACTCAAGCCGGAGACGTCGAACAAGTACTTCGCGAGCATCCAGTACTTCATCGAGCCGGCCGGCACCATCAGCGTCTCGACCTATCAGCTCGAGGTCAAAAACATGGGCACGTCGAACACCGAGATCTCCGCGGAGGCCGCCGGTTACGCCGACGACCCGGAGTATGTCGGCTACCGTTTCCTGCGGCCCACCAACCTGGACGGCATCCGCAAGATCAAGGGCGTGGAATTCGAGTACAGCCAGCAACTGGTGTTCCTGCCCGGCTTCGCGCGGGGCTTCAGCGTCTTTGGTTCCGTCTCGCGCGCGATCCCGGACACCCGGTTGACGGCGGTCGTGCCGAAGGCGGCCAACGGCGGCATCCGCTTCAGCAATCACAAGTTCAACCTGCAGGTGCGGGCGACGTGGTCCTCCGCCCGGATCACCTCCATCGCCGCCACGCAGACGCAGTGGCAGTATGAACGGCTGATGTTCGACGTGAGCGGCGGCTACAAACTCAACCGGACCTACGAGGTCACGTTGAGCGGCCGCAACATCACCAACGCGCCCATCCGTGGATTTATGGACGAGCCGGGCATCATGCTCTCCAACCAGGAATACGGCGCGGTCTGGACCCTGGGCATCCGCGGCCGGTACTGAGCCAAGCCGGATCCATGCCGTCGAACGCCGACTTGAGAGCGAGCCGACGGGCAGCAATGGGTGGGCCGGGCGCTCCGCGCGCGGCCATAAGCGCGTACGTCGGCCGGCCGCGCGCGGAGCGCCCGGCCCACCTCTTCGACGGCACGGATCCGGCTCAGGAGGCGCCGGCGGCTACTCGAGCGGGATGTAGCAGACGTTGCTGGTCAGCATCATCATGATGAAGATGAGGCAGGTGATCATCGGCCCGAGGCAGACCTTGCCGGTCAGCCGGCCCGGGAAGATCCGCGCCCGGCTGACCGGCGAATAATTCCTTGTCGGGCCGGCCCGCCTTGGCCGACACTCGCCCGCCTCGCATGAAATTTTTCACTCCAACGGCCTTGCTCGCCGCCGCGTTGGTCAGCGCCGCCGTTGTCGTCCCTTTTCTGCCGCTCGCGAAGAACTACGATGACCTGTTTGCGCTGGAGGTGCGCCTGGCTTCGACCGCGATCGGCAAGGTGGAGCTTTTCCCGGACAGCGGAACCGGCGTCAGCGGCACCACGGCCGTCCGGCAGCTGATCGAGCGCAGCGACGCGCCCATGCTCTACCGCCTGGCGTTGCCGCCCGGAACCTATCGCAGCTTTCGCTTCGATCCGATCGATCGCGATGCCGTGCCGATCGAGCGCGACGGCAAGGTGACCATCGAGTCCCTGCGGGTCGTGGGCCGCGGCGGGCGCCTCGTCCACGCCATCGCACTCTCGGAGCTCAAACCGATCCAGCAGATCCAGTCGGCCCTCAGCCGGGACGGCAAACTCGAGATCACGTTCACCCCCGGGGCCAACGATCCGCAGTTTGCCATCGCCTTTGCGCCTCCGCTGCAGCTGAAGCCCACGCTCCCCGAACTCGCCAGCAGTTTTCTTCCCCGGGCGCTCAGCGTGTTCGCCGCGTTGGCGCTCATCTGCCTGGGGCTGGATCGCGCCCCGCGCCTCCGGACCTCCCTGGCGGAAATGGCCGGCCGGCTCGCGCAACGCCCGGGTCGCGCGGTGGCGGTCGTGGCGGCCATCGCCGTAATCGCGAGCGCCTATCCTGTGGTATTTTTGGGCAAGAGCTACGTCTCCCCCAACCACGGCACCGCCCTGCTCTACGAGGCTTTCCCAACCCTGCCGGGGACCAAGAGCCGTGACACGATCGACGTGAAGGGCACCGATCTCGGCGCGATCATGTGGTCGCACATCCCGATCTCGATGATCCAGCAGCGCGCGCTGGCCCAGGGTGAACTCCCGCTCTGGAATCGCTATAACTCGGCCGGCACGCCCCTGATGGGCCAGGGCCAGTCGATGTTCGGCGACCCCCTGCAACTCCTGGTCGCCCTCACGAAAGGGGCCGCTTGGGCGTGGGATCTGAAGTATCTCATCGTAAAATGGCTCTTCGCCACCGCGCTCGGCCTGCTCGTGCTTTCGCTCGTAGGGGCGTCGCTTGACGACGCCCGCGGGCGCCGACAAGCGACGCCCTTACAAGAAACCAGCGGGACACCCACTCCCAAAATCGCCCTCGCCAGCGCGCTGCTCGTCACCGCCGCCGCCCCGTTTCTCGGCTTCTTCTATTACCGGCTCAACCATCCCGCCTTCTTCAGCGTGTGCTACGCCCCTTGGGCACTCTACTGCTGGGTGCGCATCGCGCAGGCCACGACCCGCCGCGCCGTCGCCGGCTGGACCGCCGGGCTGATGCTGGCGAACCTGGCGTTGATGAACAGCGGCACCGCGAAGGAAGCGTACATGCTGCTGCTCGGCATGAATTTTTCCGGCGCCTGCGTGCTCCTGGCCGACCCGGCGCCGTGGCGCGTCCGGCTCGCCAAGTTCGCCGGACTCGCCTGGGCCGGCGTGCTCTTCGTCCTGCTGACCGCGCCGATCTGGGCGACGTTCATCAACACGCTGCGGAACGCCTACACGACCTACAGCGGAGAGACCGCCTACCAGATTCAGCCCGGCATGCTGCTCGGCGCCTTCGACGAGATCTTCTACCGGCCGCTCATGGCGGAGGAGCGCACCTTCAATCCGTCCGTCAATTTCCTGATTCTCGCCGGCCTGCTCTATTTCGTCGCGACGCTGCGCCACACCTTCACGAACCGACCGCTCACCGCGCTGGCCGCCAGTGCCCTCGTGCCGCTCGCGCTCGCCTTCGGGTTGGTGCCCCCGAGCTGGATCGTGAAGGTTCCGTTCCTCGCCAACGTCGAGCATGTCGACAACACGTTCAGCTGCGCGCTGATCATCCTGTGGTCGGTCCTCGCCGGCGTCGGTTTCGCGACCGCGGCCAAACGCCTGCGCACGCCGGAAGGCCGGGGCGACCTGGCCATTTGCGGCCTCCTGCTCTTCGCCCTCCTCTTTGCGTGGATCGGATTCCGGCAGGCGAGTCAGCGGCCGACCTTCGGCAACGGCACGACGTTCACGTCGCTCCAACCCGGCCAGGTGGTGCCGGTCAGCGACTTTGTGTGGGCCAGCCTCATCGTACTCCCGGCCGCCGTGATCGTTTTTGGCTGGGTGGCGCGGCGGGCCCTGACGCGGCAGTTAACGCCCGCCCTGGGCCTGATCCTCGCGCTCGCCGTCACCGCGATGCTCTGGCGCACGGGGCTGCACGCCACGGCCGTCGGATTTTCAAACTACGTCCACCGGCCCACGCCGCGCGTGAATTTCTCGGCGAAATCGGACGCGATCGAATTTGTCCGCGCCACGCAGCAACAGGAGCCGTCGCGCGGCTTCGGGTTGCGAGGCAACTTTTTCCCCGGCTGGACCGGAGTATACGGGCTCGAGACCATTCACGGTCCGGACGCGCTCGTGAACCGGTACCTGCGCGAACTGGTCGGCGCGTCAGGCGTGGAACGAATCTGGGAATGGCGGCTTTACGTTGAGCCCGACAAGGTGGCCGCCGCCCGCCCGTTTTTCGACGCGCTGAATGTCCGCTGGTATTTCGATCTGCAGAGCGATCAGGGCGTGATGGGGCGCGCGCTGAAGCTCGCCAAGATTTCCGATCTCGATGTCTACGAGAGCCCGACGGCGTGGCCGCGGGCGTTCTTTACCGACCGGCTCGCCGTCTACGATCAGGCGGCGGATTTCGTCCGCGCGATCCGCACGGGTGACGGCCGGCCGTTCGCCGCGGCCCAGCGGGAAGGGCGGACGCCCCCGGGCGCCGTGCCGCCGCTCCCCGCGCTGCCCCGCGATCTCGCCGGACGCACCGTGACGCCCGCGACGGGGTACCGGCTGACCGAAAACACCACGACGTTCGAGGTGAAGGCGAACGGCCCGGGAGTCGCCGTGTTCAACGAGGCGTTCTGGCCCGGCGATGTGCGCGCCGAAGTCAACGGCCGGCAGGTTCCGGTGCTGCGCCTCAACCATGCGTTCAAGGGTGTCGCCCTCGACGCGGCAGGCGACTATCGGGTCAAGTTCAGCTACTGGCCCCGGCGGCTGCTGCGCAATCTCCTGCTCTGCGGCGCCGGCGCCGTGCTGCTCGCCGGTTCGCTGTTCGTCGGCCTGCGTCCGGAGCGCGCCGCATGAGCCCGAGGCCGGCGCTTGTTGGTAGTTCCGCCTTCAGGCGGAATCCGACAAACTTTCCGCCTGAAGGCGGAACTACGAACCCCGGAGATCGGCGTCTTTTTACCGTCCTTGGCAGGACGCGTATTGCAATCGGAACTGAGTCACTGCGGCTTGGCCGGCCGCCGGCAAGCCCCCCCGCTTTCAACCCATGACGCCCGCCGCCCCCCGCTGCCGCTGCTGCGGCTCCGCCAACGTCACGTTGCGGGGCCGAAAAACCGGTGACTTCATCCGGCGCGACTTTTCGTTTTACGCGTGCGGTGACTGCGAGCTGCTCTTCGTCGAGCCGTTTTCCGGCTTCGAGATCTACAACGACGCCTACTATCGCGGCGCGGGGCCGGATCCGTTCGTCGACTATGAGACCGAATACCGCGACTGGCGCCGCGCCGACCGCGGCCTGGAATTCGAGGACCTCGAACGGATCGCCGGCGAACACTTCGCCGCGCATCCACCCCGTGGGCCGATCGGCTGGCTTGACTTCGGCTGCGGCGCGGGCGGCTTCCTGAAATTCCTGCGCGAGCGCGGCACCTACGCCGGCCAGCCACTGCAGCTGACGGGACACGACGTCGGCTCGTACGCCACCCTGCTCGAGCGCGACGACCGCTTCCGGATCCTGAATCTGGATCAGCTCTCCCGCGAACCGGATCATCGTTACGACGTCGTCAGCATGATCGAGGTCATCGAGCACCTCCCGGAGCCGGCGACCGCGATCGCCCTGGTGGCGCGGTTGCTCAAGCCCGGCGGCCTCCTGATTCTGACCACCGGCAACCTCGACTGCCGCGTCGCGCGGAAGCAGGGCATCCATTACCGGTACTGCGTGCCGGAGATTCACGTGAGTCTTTTCAACCCGCGGTGTCTCGCCCGGCTCTACCGGAGCGTGGGCCTCGAACCGCGCGCGGTCAGGTATCGCGGCACCGTCAAGTTCAAGATCGTGAAAAGCCTCCGCCACCAGCCCGTCCGGCGCGGTCTGGCCGGCCTGGCCCTCCGGTTGCCGCCGATGGTCCGCCTCGTCGACTGGCTTTACGGGGTGTCGGACATGCCCTGCGCCGTCAAAAAATCGTGAGCGACAAACGCGCGATCAGCCCATTTGCTTCCGGTTTTTTAATGCCCCCGGCCCCTTCCACCGACCACGTCACCCTGAACGTCTGCCCCGTCTGCGCCGGCCGTGAATTCCGCCCCGTCATGCTGGTGGGTCCTCACCCGGTGGTGCGCTGTGCCGGTTGTGATCTGCAGCTCACGAATCCACAGCCGAGCGATGCCGAACTTGCGGCGATCTACGGCCCCGATTATGTGCTGGTCGAAAACGACCCTGCCGGCGAGGCCATGGTGCTCCGTTCGAAGCGCGCGACCGCCGATCACTATCTCGATCTGCTGGCGGGAGCGGGGGCGCCGGCCAGCGGGCGGTTGCTCGAGATCGGATGCGGCCAGGGAAATTTCCTGCGCCAGGCGGCCGATCGCGGATTCGACGTCACGGGCGTCGAGTATTCGCCGTTCGCCTGCGCGCGCGCCCGCGCCACCCTCGGCGGCGGCGGCCGCGTGCTCCAGGGGGAAATCGGCGTACTCGCGCCTGAAGCCGCCGTCTACGACATCTGCGTGCTCTGTGACGTGATCGAGCATGTGCGTGATCCCGCCGCGTTTCTGCGCGACATCATCCGATTGTTGCGGCCGGGCGGCGTGCTCCTCGTCGTCACCCCGAGCCTCGACTCGTGGTCGGCGCGCCTGATGCGGACGCGCTGGATGGAGTACAAGGCCGAGCACCTCTTCTACTTCGCCCCCGACACGATCCGGCGACTGCTCGAGCTCGCCGGTTTTGGCGGGATCTCGCTTCGCCGGGGCGTGAAAAAGCTCAGCCTCGATTACGCGGCCGCCCACTTCGACAAATACCCCGTGCCCGGCGTCACCTCCTGCCTGCGCGGGTTGCGGGCGCTGACGCCGGCCCGTTGGCGGGAGCACCTGTTCCCCATCGTGGCCAGTGGATTGGTCGCCATCGCCCGCCGTCCCGCCTCGCCTTCATGATCGCGACTCCTGAACCGCCGGCCGCGCCCCGGGTCCTCTCCGTGGTCGTGCCCGTTTTCAACGAACGGGCCACGGTCCGCGAGGCGCTCGACGCCATTGTCGCGAAGACGATTCCGGGCTGGACCCTCGAGATCATCATCGTCGAGAGCAACTCGACCGACGGCACGCGCGAGATCGTGCTCGGCTACGCGGACCACCCGCGGGTGAAACTGATCCTGGAGGAGCGACCGCGCGGCAAGGGCCACGCCGTGCGCACCGGGTTCACGCATGCCACCGGCGAAGTGATGCTCATCCAGGACGCCGACCTCGAATACAATCTGAGCGATTACGACATCCTCCTCGCGCCGATCGCCACGGGCCGGCAGGAATTTGTGCTCGGCTCGCGCCACGGCGCCGGCGGCTGGGCCATCCGCAAGTTCGACGATCAACCGTTGCACGCGCTGCTCCTGAACACCGCGCACTGGAGCTTCACGCTCCTGCTCAACGCCGCGCTCGGCATCTGGCTGCGCGATCCGTTCACGATGTACAAGGTCTTCAAGCGCAGCTGCCTCGAGGGCCTCACCTTCGAGTGCAACCGGTTCGACTTCGACTGGGAGCTCCTGATCAAGCTGGTGCGCAAGGGCCACCGCCCGATCGAGATTCCGATCAGCTACAAGTCGCGCTCGTTCAAGGAGGGCAAGAAGATCACCATGTTCCGCGACCCCATCACCTGGTTGTGGGCGCTCGTCAAATACCGGTTCCAGCGCCTGTCGTAACCGGTCCGGGCCAAGGGCTCAGGTCGTCTGCCCTTCACCGCTAACCCGAAGATTTCCCAACGCGGCTCGAGGCCGCAACCAAATCGAGCTGCGGATCCCATCGTTCTCGTTCTCGTAATCGTTCTCGTTCTCGCCGGATTGAGAGAACGATTACGAGAACGAGGAACGAGAACGATTCGCGCGTCACGAATATCGTCGCGAACGGGCACGAAACAGATCGATTTTAGCACAGTTACGATGAACCTCTGGCCCACACTGAATACTGGAGCCGCGGCGCCCCCGCCGCGGTGGTCGAGCGCAACGCGGCGAGGGCGCCGCGTCTCCATGAAATATCCGGGCTAACGGCCGGCGGAGTTGGGCGCCCGGAAAAATCCCGCGACGACAAACCCGGCGAGCGCCGTCGCCGCGACCGCGACCAGGGGCCAGCCGGAAGGCGGGCCGGAAATCACTTCGGTCGGGACCAGGTAAGTCGCCGCCAGCGTCGCGGCCTGGAGAACGGCCAGCACGATGATCCAGCCGCGGCCGGCGGCCTCGCTCCAGGCGGAAAGCAGGACGAACGAGACGAGCATCACAGCATATGAACCCTGGTGGATCACCGCGTGTCCGCCATCGAACATCAGCAGGCACCAAATCGCGAGGGTGGCGAGGGTCCACCCGAGCAGGGCAACGTGGGGGCGAAGCGTGCCGGCCAGCCGCGCGCGGGATCCGGGGCGGATGAGCGCCACCGCCAGCAAGCCCGCGCCGCCGATCCACCAGCCCAACGCGCGGGCCGTGTAGTAGAACTCGTCCTGCCGGCGTATCCGCGCATCTCTCACGGAAAAATCGCCGAGCAACGGCCAGGTGCCCGCGAACTGGAGTTTGAAATTGGCGACCTTGCGCTCCGCGATTTGGTGCCAGCTCAGGGCGCGGTAGCCGTCCCGAATGGTTTCCCAGGTGCCGCGCGCGTCCCGGGCCTCCTGGCCGCCGAGGTGCCATTTGACGAGGCGGTTGGCCGGCGGTTCGTAAACCTGCTGGTAGACGAACCACGGCAGCGTCAGCAGCAGGAACGCCACCGCCGCGCCAAGCCAGGCGCGGAATTCGCCGCGCGCCGCACGCCACGCGGCCCACGGCGCGAGGGCGAGGAAGGAAAACGCCACCCCACCGTGCGAAAGCCACGCCAGCGCCGCGAGCATCGCGCCTAAAAGGCGCGAGGGGACCAAAGGACCAATGGACGAAGGGACCAAGGGACTTTCATTCTCCGTGGTCTTTTGGTCCTTTGGTCCTTTGGTCCCTTGGTCTCTTGGTCCCTCCAGCATCCACACGCCGAATGCCCCACACGCGAACGCGGCCGCGGACAGCTTTGGCCACGTGAAAACGGTGTTGTGGATAAAAAATCCGCCCAGCGTCAGCACCGCGCCCCAGGCGAGCGCGCGGGATTGGCTCAGGCCGAGCGTGCGCAGCAAGCCGTAGGCAGCGGCGACCCAGAGCAATTGCAGCCACACCGCCGATGTTCCGCTGGCGGTGATGGCGCCGAAACCGAGGAACGCCGTGACCGGCCAGGTGAGAAGCTGCCAACCGGTCTGCAGCGGCGGGCGATCGCTCGAGAGCCAGTCGGCGCTCAGGTTTTTTGGACTTTCCCCGTGATAGAGCCGCATGGCGAAGTCGTGCGGCAGCCGGTTGTCGCCGGGCAGTCCGGTGATGTAGCGATTCGCCGCCAGGTCGTAGAAGTCCCGCGGCTCGGAAAACAGATGCAACACCGCGAGGTGAAACAGTCCGGCGCACACCAGCAGCATGGCCACCCCGCGCAGTTCGGCGGCCGCACGGGGCGGTGCCGAGGTCGTGCGCACCCAGATGACACCTGCCGCACCCAGCACGGCTGCCGAAAACAGCCGCCCTGCGAGCGGATGCAAAAAGTAAGCCCAAAAGGCCACGTAGCCGCAGAGCGCGACCACGCCGCCGGCAGCGAGCGGGATCCACGGTGGCGCGACCAGTTCGCGGTGCGCGAGCCACCGGGCGGCCGCGGCGAAGCCCAGGCCGAGCAGCAGTCCGTTGCAGATCCACGCCGCCAGAGTGGCGACCACCCCGCGCTCGATCCTCCAACCGCCGGCGGGAGTAAGCGGCTCGGACACGCCGAGCCAGCCGCCGAGCTCACGCGACGCATCGACCGCCACGAGCGTGACCATCCGGCCCTGCCAGCCCGCCGGGATCTCGAATTCCTCAACCACCCAGCGTTCGTGGGCGTCGCCGGCGGGCAACGGCAGCCGCAGGGGCAAGCCGGCCATCTCGAGGAACAGCGCATTTCCGCCGGGATGGTTCGGATAGCCGCTGAGCGCGAGCCGCAGCCGCGCCGAGGCGGGAAAGGGCCCGAGGCGCAGCGTGCCGACGTTCGCATCGGAGCCGGCCCAGGAGGCCCACGTGCGCGGCGCCGGCTGCACCGCCAGCGGTTCACCCGGATATTCACCGCCCGGAGTGAAGGACCCCGCCAGCGTCACCGGCCCGAACGCCGGCGCCGGCGCGAGGCGGCGCAGGCCAGAGGTTGTTCCCCACACGAGCGCACCGGCTAACAGCGCGTACCAGAGGCGACGGAAATTCATCCTGGCGATGGACGGCGTGCGCTCACGCGATGCGCGCCGGACGGAGCGCGATGAGGAACGAGCCGATGGCCAGCACGGTGCCGATCGCAGAGAACATGAGGTGGCGGGTGAAGCGCCTCGGCCAATAGGAAAACGTGATGGAATAATTTCCCGCGGCCTCGATGAGGACGCCCTTGAACGCATGATTCACGCGCACGATGGAAGCCGGGCGGCCATTGACGTCGACTCGAAAGCTGTCGGGCCACCACGCCTCCGACAGCACCACCACGCCGGGACCGGTGGCGCGCACCGCAAACGCGGTGGTGTTCTCCGTCAGCCGGTACTGGGTCGCCGGTGCGACGGTGCGGGCCGCCCCATCGCGGACCAGGCGCGCCAGTGCGGGTTGCGCCGTCGCTTGCCCAGTCGCGACCGCGGCGAAAGGCCGGCCCTTGCTCGCCACGATTTTTTTCACCAGGTCGGCCGGATCCGCGTAAACGTCGAGGCGGTCGGTGAAGAACGCCCGCGACCAGGCCGTGCTGCTCTCGAAGACATCGAGATCGGCCGCGTGCGCGAGCTTCAGGACGCCGCTGAGCGCGCCGCGATGGGCGGCATGATCGAGGTAGTAACGTACGTTCATCGCGTCGAGCAGCGGCCGCGCCTGGCCGGCGTTTTCCGGCGTCACATAGAGCTTCCAGCTCGATCCCCAGGCGTAGCGCGAAGCCTCGAACAACTGGCGCAGCCAAGGAGTCTGCAGGGCGTCCGGCCCGTGCACGGTTTCGAGGCCGTAGACCGCGTTCCAACCCGGCGTGAGCACGCCTTGCAGGCCAAAGACGCGAGCCGGCTCGGCCCGGTGCGCGGCGCGCACAAACTCCACTGCTGGCGACGTCGCATGAAAGCCGGCGCGGACGGGCGGCTGCAACACGTAGTTCTCGAAACCCACGGCGGCGACATGCATGCCCTGCCGCCAAAGCAGCACGATCACGCAGAGCGCGGCGACCAGGGCGCCGCCTGGTCCAAGGACGCCGCGGGTGAAGGCGCGGCGGGCCACGAGCGCAAGCCCGATGCTCGCGAGCAGCAGGGCGGCGAGCGAACCCCAGATGAACGGGTTGACCGCGATCACCTCGCCCGACTGCACCACGGTTACCACCGTCCCAGCCCCGTAAACCATCCGATGCGCGGCCTGTCTGAAACCGATCCACGCCGCGACAAGCGCGAACAGCAAGGCGGCGGCAATCACCAGATCGGCGCGCCCTTCGGCGGTGCCGAGTCGCGTGGCCGCCGTCGCGAAGCCCAAGCCGGCCAGCACGGATCCAAACACGAGGAAGCCGCAGGAAAAGCAGTTGTCGATGTGCCCCACATGGGCGAGCAGCGGCACCTCGATCACCCAGCTCGCGGGCACCACGCCGAAGGCAAACGACAGCGCCGCGACGGCGGCCAGGGCGAGCACGACCGCCGTCCGCCGGGCGAGCTGCACGCGGAGCGTCGCGGCAAAATAAAGCCCGCCGAGCAGCAGGAAAAAGTTGAGCGCGGGATTGAAGACCATGTCCCCCTGGCTCAAGGGCCGATAAAACAACTCGTCGAAAACCCCGAGCAGCAGCGCGGGCTGGATCTGGCTGGCGTTGGCGTGCGGCGAGGCGGTGTAGGCGTTGGGCAGCGTCTGCAGAAACGTGGCCCAGCCGGGCAGGGCAACGAGCAGCACAAGCCCGCCGGCCCAGACCGCGACCGCCAGCCGGGCAAGGCGCACGCGCCACGGTGCGAGCCGGGTGAGAACGATGCCCGCGCCCGCGAGATTCATCTGCAGCAGCAGCATATAGGCCTCTTTGACCGTGCCGCTGTTCAACAACGCGAGATTGGCGACGAAGAGCGCCGCCGCCGACCAAGCCACCACCCGGCGGTGGTCGGCCTGCGCGAGGCGCACCCACGCATAGAGGACCCACGGCGCATACCCGAGACTGAAGATCGCCGGATGATTGATGCGGAAGAGATAGAACCCGATGAACGGCGCGGCGGCGCTGACCAGCAGCGCCGGGACCAAAGGACTAACAAAGGCCGGGACCAAAGGACCAAGGGACGAAGGGACCAAGGGACTTTTAGCGTCTGTGGTCTCTTGGTCTTTTGGTCCTTTGGTCGCTTGGTCTTTCGCGACGGCGAGGACGATCAGTCCGAGTCCGGCGGCGAACAGCCATTTTGAGACGAGATACTTCACATCCCACGCCCATGCCGCGCCCCGGGCGGCGACGACGAACAGGTGGAGCGGATCGCCGAACATGGACTGGCCTTGGGCGAGCAGGGGCGTGCCTGTGGCGGTGTAGCGGTTCCACAACGGCAGCTCTCCTCCCGCGAGCGCGCGGTGTTGGATGAACGAATACGGCACGTGCGCCCAGATCGTCGCGCCCACGTCGCTGCCGTTGACCGTCGCTGCCGCGCGGCTGTCGTAACCGGGCAGCGTGGGCAGCGCCTCGTAGAGCAGCGCCGTGCCGAAGTTCGGCGACACATGGCTCTGCCCGAGAAACACGACGGGATAGGTGCTCGCCACCACCGCACCGGCCGCGGCGATCATCACGGCGCGCGCCGGCCGTAACGCCAGCCAGCGGCCCGCGTGGACGAGAGCGGCCTGCGCCCGTCGGGCCCGGTCCAACCCGAACAGGAGCGTGCTGAGCACGCCGAATACGACGAGGGCGCGCCAACCCAGTCCATCGAGGTAGTCGCCCGGCGTAAGATCGATCCGCAGGGCGGGCGAAAACCGGACCACAAGCTGCGGATCGTTCGCCGGCGCGACGATCACGACCTCGAGCCGGCCGTTGGTCTCGCGACGCGACGCGATTTGTTCGAGCGGCTGCAGCGTGGACAACGCGAGCGTGTGCCGCACGCGGCCGCGCGCGGAAACGATCCGCAGCGGTCCCTCGAAGGTCACCGTGCCTGCGCCCTCCAGTGGGTCCAGGCGAATGGACTGGTAGCCGCCGGCCGGCACGGGCAGGCGGCAGAGCTGGGGAATATCGGACTTCGCCAGCGGGCAAGCGACGGAGTCAGTTTCGTTATAGCCGCGGCCGAGGTCGTAATAGATCCGCATCGTTCCCGCCACGGAGGACGCGACGCGGGCTTCGAGGACAAAGTTCTGCGGACGCGGCCTCGCCGCCGGCAGGAAAGGAATGACCACGACGGCGCTGAACAGCGCGGCGGCGAGGAGCGCAGGGAGGGTGAAGAGCTTCATTCCGTTGGGCGGGCAGGTGGATCGATGCTCAATCAATCGGCGACGACGGGGAGAGTGAACTGCCGCATTTGATTATACTTGGCGCCAGAATTGTTGGCGGATCAAGGCGTCCCTGCGCTCACGCGCAGGGCTACAATCAAGGCGTAGCCCGCCGCGTGAGCGGCGGGACCGAAGGTACACCCGCGAAAAATTGTGCCGCTGGGTATGGCATCAGGCCGGCCAGCAATCACCACGGGGCAACTCCGTGTCGTGTCGTCCACGCCACCACCAAACCCGACCCCACCCCAAAGTCCAACCGATTGAAAGCGGCCGGAACGGCCTGGGCGCAGCCCATCACCGACGCCACGCGGCGCGGATTTGTCATCGCCGGTCATCGCCGCGCCGAACTAAAACACCAGGCAGCGCAACGTGGCTCAGGGACACAACCGAAGGTGTAGCCGCGTTTGAGCCGAAGGCGAAAGCGTGGCCGAACGTGAGGCCACGTTGTCGCTCCGCTCCAACGCGGCTACGCATCCCGGAAAATCGTCGCGCACTGGCAGATGCGGATCGATATTGGCCCATCAGGTTACTTTACGCATGAACTTTTTCCCAAGATCAGGCAGTAGACCATGAAACCCCGATGAACTTCTTTTCCGCGCTGTATGCCCGCATCGCGACCGGCCTGCGAACCTCGTGGGCCGGGCCCCGCCTCCCGTGGTGGATGATCGCGATCGCGGTCGTCGCGCTGGTGCTGCGCAAGCCGTGGGCGTTGCACACCCCGCAACTGGCCGCCGAAGACGGCACCATCTTTCTGACGCAGGATGAACAGATCGGGGTGCGCGCATTGATGGAACCCTACATGGGCTACCTGCACCTGTTGCCCCGGCTCATCGCCTGGTTCGCCAGCCACACCGCCGATCCGGCGTGGTGGCCCGCGATCTACAATGGCATCACCTTGCTCGTCACGGCCGCACTCTTCGTCCGCCTCGCCTCACCCCGGCTTCAGCTTCCCGGCAAACCGTGGCTGGTGCTCGCGTTCGCCGTCATCCCGCACACTGGAGAAGTCTTTTTCAACATCACCAACCTGCAGTGGCTCACGGCGTTCTTCCTCCTGCTGCAGGTGCTCATGGCCCGGCCGGTCGGCCACCTCCAGCGCGGCGTGGATCTCGGCATCATGGCGGTCGTCGGGCTCACTGGTCCGTTTGCCGCGGTGTTCCTGCCGCTGTTCGGGTGGCGCTGGTGGCGGGATCGGGATCCCGATGCGCTCGCCGCCCTGCTGCTCGCCACCGCCTGCGCCGGCATCCAGGGATGGTTTATGTTCCAGACGGGCCCGCGATTCGAACACCAGGCCCAGCCGTTTCACCCGGCGATGTTCCTCGCCGTGCTCGGCGCCCGGTTCGTCCTGTGGCCGCTGCTGGGACCGACGGCGACAGCCGCGCTGTCGGTACCCGTAGTGGCCGGGCTGGGTGCCTTGGGGTTTGCCGCGCTGGCAATTTGGGCGCTTCGCCCGCACCCGCGGCGCGGCTTGCGGGCCCAAATCCTCGCGGCGTTCGCGCTCATCACCGCCGCCTGCGTCCTCCGGCTTCGCCCCGACACCTGGGACTCGCCCAATCTCGTCAATGGCGATCGCTACTTCTACATCGCCCGCGTGCTGCTCGCGTGGCTTTTGATCTGGGAATTCGATGCCGTGCCGCGCGCCGTCGGCATCGTCGCCCGCGCCCTCGCCCTGGCCGCGGCGCTGATGCAGATCCCGCACTACAAGATCCCCGATCCCCCCAACTACCATTGGGCGGAGCACTGCGATCCCATCCGTCGGGGCGAACCGGCAAACATAAAAAGCCTGCCCGAAGGATGGGTGATTGAATATCAGGGACGACCCGCCAAACGTTGAATCTCTCATGGCCACCAAAACCCTTCTCGTCACCGGCTCCTCCGGGCTGATCGGCTCCGAAGTCTGCGGCTATTTCGCGCGCGAGCTCGGCTACACGATCCACGGCGTGGACAACAACCAGCGCGCCGTGTTCTTCGGCCCCGCCGGCGACACGCGCTGGAACCAGCAACGCCTCGCCCGCGAGCTGCCTGGATTTGTGCACCACGAACTCGACATCCGGGATCGCGCCGGGGTGCTCGCCCTCGTCCGCCTCGTGCAGCCCGCCGCGATCGTGCACACTGCCGCCCAGCCGAGCCACGATCGCGCCGCGGCGATTCCGTTCGACGATTTCGACACCAACGCCACCGGCACGCTCAATCTGCTCGAGGCGGCGCGCCAGGCGTGCCCCGAGTCACCGTTCGTCCACATGAGCACGAACAAGGTCTACGGTGACGCCCCGAACCGCATTGCGCTGCGCGAGCTCGAGACGCGCTGGGACTACGCCGATCCGGCCTACGAACACGGCATCGCCGAAACGTTTTCCATCGACCAGTCGAAGCACTCGCTCTTCGGGGCGAGCAAGGTCGCCGCCGACATCATGGTGCAGGAATACGGCCGGTATTTCGGCCTGCCGACCTGCGCGCTGCGGGGCGGCTGCCTCACCGGTCCCAATCATACCGGCGTCGAGTTGCACGGCTTCCTGAGTTATCTCGTGAAATGCAATCTCGAGGGCCGCGAATACCGGGTGTTCGGCTACCAGGGCAAGCAGGTGCGGGACAACATCCACTCGCTCGATGTCGCGCGCTTCATGGCCGCGTTCGTCGCCGCGCCGCGCGCCGGCGAGGTCTACAATCTCGGCGGCGGCAAGGCGAACTCGTGCTCGATTCTCGAGGCGTTCAAAATCGCGGAGAAATTTTCCGGCCGGGCGCAAGTCCACAGCTACGTCGATCAGAACCGCGCCGGGGATCACATCTGCTATTACAGCGACCTCCGGAAGATGCGCGCGCACTTCCCGACGTGGGACATCACCCAATCGCTGGAGGACACGATCCGGCAAATTGTCGCGGCGTGGCGGGTGCGGGAGAAATTCGAAGCCTGAGCCACGAACCCGCAATCAGGGTAAACCACGAAACACACGAAATACACGAAAGGATCAATTCGCGCTGGAAGCGGTCGGGCGCAGGAAGTCACTTGACGCTGGAGTAGCTCCAACCCCGTGCGCTTTTCGCTGGGCCCGGTTTCGTGTGATTCGTGTGATTCGTGTGTTTCGTGGTTAATCGGTTTGAATTATTCCGAGGCTGACTCACCGGCCGCAATTTCTGCATTCCGTTCCGCCGCGCCGTGTGTTTCGTCGTCGTCCAGCATGTCCGACTTCAAGCACTTCTTTGACCTCGCGCCCAGCGACCAGAACGCCCTCGACCTTTTTGCCGGCGAGTGGTCGTCACAACCGCCGCCAGCTCGCGCCGAGCTGAAGGCCGGGGTCACGCCGCTATTCGATGATCCGCGGATCACGTGGGCGCACCACCGCCTGATCGAGATGGGGGTCGAGGGCGGTTTCGCCGCACGCGAGGTGGTGGAGCTCGGCCCGCTGGAGGGCGGCCATTCGTACCTGATGGACCGGCTCGGCGCGAAGTCGATCACGGCGATCGAGGCCAACGCGCGCGCCTATCTGAAGTGCCTCATCGCCAAGGAGACGTTCGGCATGCCCCGGGTCCGTTTTCTGCTCGGCGACTGCCTGGCGCACTTGCGCACCACCCCGCTGCACTACGACATCGGCGTCGCGTGCGGTATCCTCTACCACCTCACGAATCCGGTCGAGTTGCTCGAACTGCTCGCGCGGCGCTGCGATGCGCTGTTCCTATGGACCGTTTTCTACGACCCGGAATTCATCGCGAACAACCCGGTGCCGGGGGCAAAATTCACCGACGTGATTCCAATGGAACATGCCGGCTTCAAGCACACGGTCCATCGCTTCAACTACGGCCCCTCGCTCGACTGGAAGGGATTCTGCGGCGGGGGCGAGGTCTTCAGTTACTGGATGGAGAAAAAGGAGATCCTCGCCGCGCTGGAGCGTTTCGGGTTCACCGATTTTCGCACCGAGCAGCACCCGAACGTCCACGGCAGTGCGCTGATGATCGCAGCGCGGAAGGCGTAGTCGGAGCCTCCCACGATTTTGCACCTGTAGCGGCGGTCTGTGACCGCCGGGTCGCGAAACCTCCAGCCGGCGGTCACAGACCGCCGCTACAGATAAATGAGCCGCGCTCCCCTTGCCGACGGCAGGTTTGACGTACCTCTGATCATGCCGTAGCGTCTTTTTTCAAAGATGGCCGCCCGCTCCCGATCCTTTCGCCCGATGTCCGAACCTTCGTTCCGGAGCGTGGCCATTGCGCTGGCGATGTTCGCGACGACGGCCGGCCAGGCGCAGACTCCCCTGCACAAGGACTCTCCGTTTATCCCGCAGGGTGCGGCCCCAATGATGGCGGCGGCGGGCGAGACGCTCGAATTCGCCGGCGTGAGCTCGATTGGCAAGAAGACCGACCTGATCATCTACGACAAGACCGTCAAGAAGAGCCGCTGGATCGGGATCGGCGACACGGTCGAAGGGATCACCGTGGTCAACTACGACTCGCGCCTCGAGCAGGCCGTGTTGCGCGTGAATGGCGGACAGAAGATCCTCACCCTGCGGAAGGGCACCGGGCCGCTCAACACCCCCGCGCCAGTGGCTCCGATGCAGCCCGGATTCGCCACGCCCTCCGCCTCGCTTCCGGTCCCGGCCGTTCTGCAGATTCAGCCGCCGCCACCGCCGTCGACTGTGGTCGCCGAGGCCGCGGCCCAGCCGGCTCCGCCCGCGAGCGCCAAGGTCAAGGGTCCCATCACCCCCGAAGTCCAGGCGAAGCAGGAGGTTGAAGCCCGGATGCTGGTGAGCGACCTGCTGGAAATCGGCATGGCCCAGCGCAAAGCCTACGAGGAAGCGCAGAAAAAAGCCTCCGATACCGCGTCCGCCCAACCGGTGCCGCCGTCGGGGGGTTAGACACGGCGGGATATTTCCTCGCGCGGCAACCCCAACCGAACGAGCGATTGCTGTAGCCGCGCTTGAGCCGAAGGCGAAAGCGTGGACGAACGTGAGTCCACGTTGTCGCTTCGCTCCAACGCGGCTACCTCGCCGCGTTGCGCTCGACCACCGCGGCGGCGGCGCCGCGGCTCCAGTAGACAGAGTGTGCGCGAGGCCAATCGTGACTGGGCCAATATCGATCCGGATCGTCGCACGCTGCGACGATTTCATATCTTTCTCTTTCCTCTTTATCTTTCTCTTTCGTCAGGGGCTCGGAGATTTCCCGGAAGAGAAAGATTAAGAGAAAGAGGAAAGAGAAAGATGCGGCCGGACCGTCTTCGGTTGCGGTTGCCGCGGTCGGCTAATCTCCGGGTTGAGGCGCCGGGACGGACGCCACCGGCTTGGTTGCCCAGCCGTAGACCCAGAAATCCAGCCGGCCGTCCACCCGGATGTCGGCAAACCCCGCGTGCCGCAGGTACGCTTCGATCTCGGGTTTCGTCGAGCATTTCGAAATCTGGGCGGGTCGCTCATGCGGCTTGAAGTGGCTCCGACTTTCCTCGAACTGCGCCCAGCCCGCCGACGAGGCGAGGTCGACATTGTCGCAATAGAAACGCCCGCCCGGCTTCAACACGCGCTTCGCCTCGAGCACGTAGTTATAGCGATCCCATTCCTCGAGGTGCATGAACACGACCGTGATGTAGACCATGTCGACCGAGTTATCCGGCACCGGCCGCAAATCGTAGCCGGAGATTTCCTGCAGCCGGACGTTGGGCAGGCCCAGCAGCCGGCGGCCGGCGAGCCGCAGCATGTTCGCAGATACATCGCAGCCGATCCACTCCTGCACGAAGGACGAGATCACGCGGCCGACCCGGCCGACCCCGCAGCCGATCTCCAGCACCACGTCGTCCGGCCGGACGCCGACGGTCTCGCGCAGAATGGCGACGGTGTCCTCGCCATCGAGGTGAAACTTGTCCTCGTCCGTGTAGCCGGACACCACGAGGTAGGCATCCTCCTTGGAACCTGAGAGCGAGTTCCAGACGGACTTGTAGTCGCCGCGCAGTTGAGTCATTGCCGCCACTCAAGGAACGCCGCCCCGGCGCGTCAAAACATTCCCCGAAAGATCACGCTTCCCGCTTCCGGAGTTTTTCGCATGCTGCGCCCGATGCGAATTCTTATCTCCGGCGTGTGCGGTTTTGTGGGTGGCACGCTCGCGCGCGCGTTCGCCGCCGCCGGGGCCGGCCATGAGCTCTGCGGCTGCGACAACTTCATCCGGCCCGGCAGCGAGACGAATCGGGCGGAGCTGAAGCGGCTCGGCGTGAGGCTCTTCCACGGCGATCTGCGGGCGGCCAGCGATCTCGAGCCGCTGCCGGCGGTCGACTGGGTGATCGACGCCGCGGCCAACCCCAGCGTGCTCGCCGGCGTGGACGGCCGCACCAGTTCCCGGCAGCTCGTCGAACACAACCTCGCGGGCACGGTGAACATGCTCGAATTCTGCAAGCAGCACCGCGCCGGATTCATCCTGCTCAGCACCAGTCGCGTCTACGCCATTGCCCCGCTCGCCGCGCTGCCCACCGAGGCGAGCGCCGGCGCGTTTCAACCCGCGGCCGGCGCCGCGCTGCCACCCGGCCTGAGCGCCGCGGGCGTCGACGAGACCTTTTCCACGGGTGCACCCGTTTCGCTCTACGGCGCCACCAAGCTGGCGAGCGAGGCGCTGGCCCTCGAATACGGCGAAACCTTCGGCCTGCCGGTTTTCATCAACCGCTGCGGCGTGCTCGCCGGCGCGGGCCAGTTCGGACGCCCGGACCAGGGCATCTTCGCCTATTGGATCAACGCCTGGCTGCGCCGCCGGCCGTTGAAATACATCGGCTTCGGGGGCCACGGTCATCAGGTCCGCGACTGCCTGCATCCGCGTGATCTGGTGCCCGCGCTCAACCAACAGTTCTCCGCCCCAAAACTGGCCGCCGGCGATCGCATCGCCAATTTCTCCGGTGGTGCCGCATCGGCGCGGTCGTTGCGGCAGCTCAGCGAATGGTGTGCCACGAACCTCGGCGCGCACACCGTCGCCGCCGATCCCACGCCGCGGGCCTTCGATATTCCGTGGCTCGTGCTCGACCACGCCAAGGCGACCCGCCTCTGGCAATGGCGGCCGGCGACCCCGACCCCGGAGGTCCTCGATGAAATCGCCGCCCATGCCCGCGCCCATCCGGAGTGGCTCGATTTGTCGGCGCCGCTCTGACCCGCTTACTTAACCGGCACATTGAATCCTTCTCGCACTCTGAATCCTGGAGCCGCGGCGCCCCCGCCGCGGTGGTCGAACGAAGCGCGGCGAGGGCGCCGCGTCTCCACCATAAATCGATCCTAGCCTGCCGCCCCTCATGACCGCCCCCTCCCCGCTCACGCTTTTCTCCGTCGTCATTCCGGCCCGCGACGAAGAGGAGTCGTTGCCCTCGACGATCGAGGACATCTTCCGCACCTTCACCACCGCCGGCATTCCCCACGAAATCATCGTGGTCGATGATGGCAGCCATGATCGGACCTGGGCCGTGCTGCAGGAGCTCAGGCAGAAATTTCCGACCCTCGCCCCGACGCAAAACCCGGGACCCCATGGTTTCGGGCGCGCCGTGACCTGGGGCCTCGACCACAGCCGTGGCGACGCGCTCGTGATCATGATGGCCGACGCCTCGGACTCGCCCGCCGATGCCGTGAAGTATTGGCAACTGCTCAACGAAGGCAGCGACTGCGCCTTCGGCAGCCGCTTCGTGGCGGGCGGAAAAGTCGTCGACTATCCGCGGGTCAAACTCTTCGTCAACCGGATCGCGAACTTCCTCGTGCGCGTCGGCTTCAACATCCCGCTCAACGACACCACGAACGCGTTCAAGGCCTACCGGCGGACCGTGATCGATGGCTGCCGCCCGTTTCTGGCGCCACATTTCAACCTCACGGTCGAGCTCCCCCTGAAGGCGATCGTGCGCGGCTACAGCTTCGCCATCACCCCGATCTCGTGGCACAACCGCAAATTCGGCGTGGCCAAGCTCAAGATCAAGGAAATGGGCAGCCGCTATTTCTTCATCTGCGCCTACGTCTGGCTCGAGAAGTACTTCAGCCGCGGCGATTACCGCCGGAAGTGAGGTTTCGCCGCGGGCTCGGCAGGTCGCACGGCACCCGGCAGGAAGTTGTTGCGCTGGCCGACGCGACCCCGATTTATTCTCCGCCCAATGAAAGTCACTCCGTGCAGCCTCGCCGGCCTGTTGCTCATCGAACCCAAGGTGTTCGGCGACAATCGCGGCTTCTTCCTGGAGTCGTGGAATCAGCAGCGCTACCGCGACGCGGGCATCCCGCCCGACTTCGTGCAGGACAACTTTTCCCTTTCCGGCCGCGGCACGCTGCGTGGCCTGCATTTCCAGAATCCGGTGGCCCAGGGGAAGCTCGTCTCGTGCTGGCAGGGCGAGGTGTGGGACGTCGCGGTGGACATCCGGCGCCAGTCGCCCACGTTTGGCCGCTGGTACGGCATCACCCTCTCGGCGGAGAACAAACGCCAGTTTTACGTGCCGCCCGGCTTCGCCCACGGCTTCGTTGTCATCAGCGAGACCGCGCTATTCCATTACAAGTGC
Source organism: Opitutaceae bacterium (assembly GCA_044344465.1). GTDB lineage: Bacteria > Verrucomicrobiota > Verrucomicrobiia > Opitutales > Opitutaceae > ER46. The sequence goes on along the minus strand of JBIJCX010000008.1, from coordinate 9,326 downwards.
ACGGACGCCTACTCACCCAAGGACGAGCTGGGCTTCCGGTGGGACGACCCCGCGGTCGGCATCCAGTGGCCGACCGGCGGCCAGCCGATCCTGTCCAAGCGCGACGCGTCGAGCCCGCTGTTGAGCGAGCTGCCGGTCGACAAACTGTTCTGACCATGATTCCCGCAAAAATCCTCTTGTTCGGCAAAGTCGGCCAGGTCGGCTGGGAACTCCGGCGCACGCTGGCGCCGCTGGGCTCAATCGTCTGCGTCGACTACCCCGAGGTTGATTTCACCAACCCCGATTCGATCCGGCACTGGATTCGCGAGTCATCGCCCGACATCATCGTCAACGCCGCCGCCTACACCGCGGTGGACAAGGCCGAAACCGAGTCGGCCCTCGCCCATCAGATCAATGGCCAGGCCCCTGGCATCATGGCCGAGGAGGCGAAGAAACGCGGCGCCCTGCTCGTCCACTATTCCACCGATTACATCTTCGACGGCACCAAGACCACGCCCTACGTGGAGGAGGATCCGCCGCGGCCCGTCAGCGCCTACGGCCGCTCCAAACTCGCCGGCGACGACGCCATCCAACAGGTGGGCGGCGCGCACCTGATCCTCCGCCTCTGTTGGGTCTACGGTTCGCGCGGGAACAATTTCATGCTGACGATGATGCGGCTGGCCCGCGAGCGCGAGAAGCTCCGCGTGGTCGGTGATCAGGTTGGCTGCCCCACGACCTCGCGCCTGATCGCGGAGGCCACCGCGCACGCCCTCCAGACCGTGCGCGCCACCGACGAAGCCCTCCGTTTCACCGGCACCTACCACCTCTGCTGCACCGGCCAGACGAGCTGGCACGGTTTTGCCAGCGCCATCATCGATTCGATGCCGGCATCGGAGAAAAAGTGCCACACCGTCGAGGCCATCACGTCGGCCGAGTACCCCACGCCGACGAAACGCCCGGCCTACTCCGTCATGTCCGGCGCCAAACTCGAGCGCACCTTTGGCCTGCGGCTGCCCGACTGGCACGACGCCCTCCGGCTCGTGCGGGAGGCGTGACTAATGAACTGGAAAATATACGGCTGAGCCGCAACGTTTCCACCATGTCGATCACTGAACTCAAGGAGACGGCCGACCGGCTCAGCGCGAAAGAGCGCGCATGGCTTAAGGCCTATCTGGCCGCGAAAGCACGCGCGAGCGATCCGACATGGAAAGCGGAGATGGCGCGGCGCCTGAAGCGAATGCGCGCTGGCCACGGCGTCAGCGAAACGGGTTATCGCCGTCTTTCTCCTGAATCCTCCAAGCGTGCCTCGGCGGCGGCCAAGTGAATTGGGGCTATCGATGGATGCTGGCTGACGAAGCTGCGACTCGTTTATATCCAAGACATCGTCCTTAATCCATGAATCTCCTCGTCACCGGCGGCGCCGGCTTCATCGGCTCCAACTTCATCCGCCAGCGCCTGCTCGAAAAAGACTCGCCCCTGCAGCGGCTGGTCAATCTCGACGCCCTGACCTACGCCGGCAACCCCGCCAACCTCGCCGACCTCGCCGGCGATCCACGCTACGTCTTCGCCCACGGCAGCATCGGCGACACCGACCTCGTCACCCGCCTCTTCGCCGAACACCAGTTCGACGCCGTCGTCAACTTTGCCGCCGAATCCCATGTGGATCGCTCGATCGATTCGCCCGAGCCGTTCATCCAGACCAACGTCGTCGGCACGCTCCGGTTGCTGAACTGCGCCCGCCTTTACTGGACGCAGCTCGCGGAGCCGAAGAAGGCCGGCTTCCGGTTTCTCCATGTCTCGACCGACGAGGTCTACGGCACGCTTTCGCCCACCGACCCGGCCTTCACCGAGGAGACGCCCTTCGCCCCCAACTCCCCCTACGCCGCCTCGAAGGCCGCGAGCGATCATCTCGTGCGCTCGTACCAGCACACCTTCAAGCTGCCGACGCTGACGACGAACTGCTCGAACAACTACGGCCCGTTTCACTTTCCCGAGAAACTGATCCCGCTGGTGATCCTCAACGCCCTCGAGCAAAAGCCGCTGCCGGTCTATGGCGACGGCCGGCAGATCCGCGACTGGCTCTACGTCGAGGATCACGCCGCGGCGATCTGGCTGGTGCTGCAACGCGGCCGCGTCAGCGAGACCTACAACATCGGCGGCCTGAACGAGCAGCCGAACATCGACATCGTAATGAGCATCTGCGCGCTGCTCGATCGCAAGGCCCCGCGCGCCGACGGCAAATCCTACGCCACGCAAGTCACGTATGTGGCCGATCGTCCCGGACACGATCGCCGTTACGCGATCGACTGCGCCAAACTGCAGCGCGAGCTCGGCTGGGCCCCCCGCGAGTCGTTTGCCACCGGCATCGAGAAGACCGTCGACTGGTACCTCGCCCACCGCGACTGGGCCGCCGACATCACCACGCGCCGCTATGCCCGGGAGCGCCTTGGTACCGCCGGCTGACGCCGGCGGAGTTTAAGCTGCAAGTTTAAGTTCAAGGCGACGTGGAGCCAAACGAAGAATCATTTGAAAGGTTGGAGGTGTGGCGACGCTCACACTCTTTGAGCATTGAGGTATATCGCTTGCTGGCCGGTTGTCGCGACTGGGGATTCAAGGATCAGATCACCCGTGCGGCCAACAGCATTGCGGACAATATCGCCGAAGGGGCTGAGCGCACCGGCAAAGCCGAATTCAAACAATTCCTCGGCTATGCCAAGGGCTCGGCCGGCGAAACCCGCTCCCAAGTGCTTCGTGCCATTGCCCTGGCCTACGTCCCCGCTGAAACCGGCGCACGTGTCGTTGCCGAATTGCGAGAGATCTCGCGCATGATTCATGGCCTGATCAGATCCCTCGACCGCTAACCACCCGACTTCCGATGTCCTCCCTTCCAGTTCAGACTTCAACTTCAACTTTGCCGGCAGCTTCAACTGACAATGCGGCGCCCCGCCGCGGCATTGTCCTCGCCGGCGGCTCCGGCACGCGCCTCTTCCCGCTGACCATCGCCGTGAGCAAGCAGCTCATGCCGGTCTACGACAAGCCGATGATCTATTATCCGCTGTCGGTGCTGATGCTGGCCGGCATCCGCGAGATCCTCGTCATCTCGACGCCCACCGATCTTCCGCTCTTCCGGCGCCTGCTCGGTGACGGCGCGAACTTCGGCCTGAAACTCGCCTACGCCGAACAACCCAGCCCGGATGGCCTGGCCCAGGCCTTTCACATCGCGGCCGACACCGGTTTTCTCCGGGGCGAGCCGGCCGCCCTCGTGCTCGGCGACAACCTCTTTTACGGCCACGACCTCGTCCGCTCCCTCGAGCGCGCATCCGCCCGTGGTGCCGGCGCGACCATCTTCGGCTATCATGTCGCGGATCCGAAAAGCTATGGCGTCGTCGAGTTTGCCCCGGATGGCCGCGTGCTTTCGCTCGAGGAAAAACCCGCGCAGCCCAAGTCCAACTTCGCCATTCCCGGCATCTATTTCTACGATCCCGAGGTTGTCGCGCTGGCCCGCAGTCTCAAGCCCTCCAAGCGGGGCGAGCTCGAGATCACCGATTTGAACCGCCTCTACCTCGACGCCGGCCGGCTGCACGTCGAGGTCCTGGGCCGGGGTACCGCCTGGCTGGATACCGGGACCCACGACTCGCTCCTTGAGGCCGCGCAGTTTGTCTCCGTGATCGAGAACCGCCAGGGCCTGAAGATCGCCTGCCTCGAGGAAATCGCGTATCGCAAGGGCTGGATCGACCGCGCCCAGCTCGACGCCAACATCGCGAAACTCGGCAAGTCTTCCTACGGCGCCTACCTCCGGCGGATCTCCGACGACCGGCCGTAAGTGGACCCGCCCGGTCCGAAAGGGTCCGATTCTTCCGCGGCTGCCCCATTGTGCGCGCGCGCGCACCATTGTCCGGTTCCCTCCGCCCGGCAAACTTCAGGCCTTGTCCGCGTCGGATGACCGCTCCCGATCGCCGGGCGACCGCGGCCCTTGTTGCACTCCAGATTATACCCGCGTCCCCAGGGATTTAGACGATTCGATCGGATAAGCGAAGGGCTCTTGGGATTACACCCCATGTTCGAACCGAGGTTTCGGGGCTATGCTAGCCTATCTCCCTCCCACGATGTCCCTCCTGGTTCACACTTGGCGCTCCTTTCAATCCCTTTCCTCTGATGCCGAGGCGGCCTCGGTGGCGGCGTCGTGCAACTTCTCCCTCGCGACCCTGGAGGTGGCTTCGATCCCCTGCACGGCCCGCGTCGCCCTGACGGAGCGGCAGGAATCCAACCTTTGGCGTTGGGCGATCATCAGTGCCGACGGCGCCATCCTCAACGAAGGCTTCGAGTCCACCCAGGCGAACGCCCGGAGTGTCGCCGACGACGCGCCGGCGGCCCACCCAGAATTTCCCACCAGCGGCTGAACCGGCATCGACCCGGCTAATTCCGCAGCGCCGCGCCGGAAATCCGCAGGTGCCGCGACAATTCCGCGCGCAGTTGCCGGAGCTCGCCCGCCGCATGCGGCACTCCAATCAGGTTTTTCATTTCGTAGGGATCGCTCTGCAGATCGTAGAGCTCGTCCATCCCGGCGAGATCGACGTAGTGGATCAATTTCCAGCGTTCGGTCCGAAGCGCCTGGTAACCCATCTTGGCCACCCGGGGAAAAACGTTGTCCGAGAAATGTTCGACCACGAACGCATCCCGCACCCCATGCACGCGGCCGCCCTCCCGCCCGAGCAGGCTCACCAGCGAACGCCCCTGCAAAGATCCCGGGAGCGCCGCCGCCCCCGCCAGTTCGAGCAGCGTCGGCGCCAGGTCCAGGCTCAGCACCAGCTGATCCCGCGTGCCCCCCGCGTCGATCAAGGGCGCGTAGCGCAGCAGCAGCGGAATCCGGATCGCCTCCTCGTAGGCCAGCCGGCGTTCGACGCTCAGGCCATGTTCACCATAAAAATAGCCATGGTCGCTCGTGACGACGATGAGGGTGCGATCCAGCTGGCCCGTGGCGGCGAGCGCCTGGAGCAGCTCGCCCATGCTGTCGTCCACCGCCGCCAGCATCCGCAGCCGGCCAAGAATCGCGGCGTCGCTCGACCCCGTCGCCGGACCCAGTGGCGGCAGTCCGGAAATCTTTCGCTGCAGGGCGGGCTTGCCCTGGAGCGTATCGGCGGCGTTAGGACGCCGCGGAACCTTCACCCCCGCATACAGGTTCCGGTGCCGCTCCGCCGGGATGAAGTTCGACGCGCCCGGGTCCGACACCGATCCATCCGCGGCCTGCGTCGCCTCCGGATGCATCGCCTTGTGCGCAAAGTAGAGCAGGAAGGGCTTCGAGCGCGGCCGCCGCACGAACTCGACGGCGCGCGCGGACAAGATGTCCGTGACGTAGCCGCTCGTCTTCACCGCCCGGCCATCCACGTTCAGTTCCGGATCGAACGTCGAACCCTGGCCCTTGAGGCAGGCCCACCGGGTGAAGCCCGGCCGGGGGGAGTCGTCATTGCCCATGTGCCATTTGCCGAGGAAGGCCGTCTCGTAGCCGGCGCGTTGCAGCGACTGGGGAAACGTCGCCAGCCGGTGGCTCGCGGCGCTGCGGTCCGTGTTGTCGGTGATGCCATGGGAGTGCGGATACAGGCCGGTGAGAAAACTCGCCCGGCTCGGCGAACACAGCGGCGTGGTCGCAAACGCATTTCGAAAGCTCAGTCCCTCGCGGGCGATGCGATCGAGGTTGGGGGTGCGCGAGAACGGATGCCCGGTGCACCCGAAATCATCCCACCGGGCATCGTCGATGAGGATGAAAATGATGTTGGGCCGCGGCAGCGGTGCGGCCGACGCGAGGCACTCCGATCCCAGCGCCGCCAGCAGGAGCATCCCACTCCAGGCGGCCTTGACCAACCACCGACCCATTTCGAGGCGCAGAGATTCAGCTCCGACCGCAGAGAGCGTTTTGTTCCCGACCAGAATCGGCCCAGATTCCCGGGAGTTCGTCGTTCCGCCTTCAGGCGGAGGGTCTGCCAGATTCCGCCTGCAGGCGGGAGCACGAACCAGGGACTGGTTCCGCTTCGTCTGCGGACGGAACCGTCGCTGGCGCGCGGGGCCGGGAATGGGGAAACTTGTTTTCAAGGTGAAGTTGACCAGGAGAAGGCGATTGGACCGCGAATCTCACGCCGAGGCACGGATTATCCATCCGCCCATCCCGGGCCTCGGTGCTGTTGAGGTGAAAGTCACGGTGGCGTTGAAATGGTGAGAAAGTTTGCCCTCGCCGGGTCTCGTTCGCAACGTCCCAGCGTAATCACGCCCGGGTGGTGGAATTGGCAGACACGCCAGACTTAGGATCTGGTGTCGAAAGACGTGCAGGTTCAAGTCCTGTCCCGGGCACCAGTTTCAGAGGTACCGGATTTATCGGGAACGGAAAGGGAACAGAAGGGCAGCCGCTTCTGTTGGGATAGGGATTCACGAGTCACTCGACCCATTCGGAGGGCAGCAGCTTCCTGCGGTCTCCCCCGACTTTAGATCCCGAGTGATGTGGTCCCACAGCTTGAAATACTGGAACGTACGGGTGCTAACAACTGGGTTAACTGAAATTCATCTATTCGAATGTCCGCGTGTTGGATCGAAGCCGATCGTCAGCGCGGGTGCTTCCCTTCACGAAATTTCATCGCCGCCTGGGTTCTTGAGTGGACGTGCAGCTTGTTGTAGATGCGTTTGAGATGAACCCGCACCGTCTCGATGCTCAACCCAAGGCGGTCGGCGATTTCCTTGTTCGCCAGTCCTTGGGCCAGCCATTCCAAGATCTCAGTCTCGCGCTTTGAGAGATTTTCTTCTTCACCCGTCGAGGTGGTCGGATGATGAAACATCTCCACCACGCGGCGCGCAATCTCCGCACTCATCGGTGCCCGCCTTCGCTTACTTCAGCGATGGCGCGCCGCACCGCAGCGGGCGACGAACGTTTGAGCAGATAGCCGCAAGCACCGGCCTGGAGCGACTTGAAGATCTCATCGTGATCGCGATAGACGGTCATCATGATCACCAGCAAGTCAGGGATCTCCTTCTTGAGTCGCGCCGTCGTTTCGATGCCGGAAATACCCGGCAATCCAATGTCCATCAGGACCACGTCTGGTCGCAGCACCGGTATTTTGAGCAAAGCCTCCTCGCCCGTGTGCCACACGCCGGCGCACCGGCAGTTCGGCGCGGTTTCCACGATCAGGCGCAGGCTCGCGGCCTGACTGACGTTGTCCTCGACGATGGCGACCGCGGTCATGGGGAAGCAACGGGTGTTTCCCGGCCCGGCGTTTCGGGAGAGAGGTGGACAGGCACGGAAAAGTGCAGGCTTGTTCCGCGGCCGGATGCGCTCTCGATTTGGAGCGCCCCGCCGAAGTCTCGCAGCCGACCAGCCATGTTTTTCAGGCCGCTGCCAGTTGTCGCCGCAGCGGGATCGAAGCCGCGGCCGTCATCTTGGAGCGTGAGCCGCAACGTTCCGCCGTCGAGTCGCAGCCGCAGCCAAACCTCGCGGGCACCGGAATGCTTCACGACGTTGTTGAGCGCTTCGCGCACGGCGAGGAAGAGGCTGTGGCGTTGCGTTTGATCGAGGGCCAAGGCGGGCAGGTCGCGCGCCAGGTCGAATCGCGCCGTGATGCCGGCCGCGGCGAGAAATTCTGCGGCGAAGGCCGCGAGGTAGTCCGCAAGCGAGTTCACCGTGTCGTGTCGCGGATTCACCGCCCAAACGACCTCATCGAGCGCGCAGGCCAGGCCGTGGGCCTTGGCGGAAATCTCCGGGAGCACGTCCCGTTTGTGGCGCAGATCGACCGAGTCGTCGTTGGCGAGGCCGGCCAGCAGGGAAATCTCTGTGAGCTGAGCCCCAAGATCGTCGTGCAGGTCGCGGGCGATCCGCATCCGTTCCGTCTGCCGCGCCATCTCGACGCGGATTTCCATCAGACGCCGGTTCATCCGACTGCGAACCGAAACTCGAGCCGGACTCGGCCCGGCCCCACGCACACGGTTTGGTCCGTCACGGCGACCGGCCGGCCGTGCACGCGGCAATCTTCAATGACCACCGGCGGCACCACGTTCGCCGGCACTGTCCGATCCGGCCGCACCACGGCGATGCCATGCACCGTCGGAAAATAGAGGGAGCCGTCGCGCCGCCGCCAACCCGCCGGTTGAAAGTGGCCCATGCACTCGCGTGCCACCATGCCGTCGGAGCGGTTGAGCGCCAGCGCGTCCGCATGGGCGCGGCGTCCTTCTGCAATCTCGGCCAGCTCCGATTTTGCGAACCGAAAAATCCCGCCCAACGATCCCAGCCAGAGGTTGCCGGCGCCGTCGTCGAGGGCGCACGTGAGCCGCTGGTCTGGCATGCCTCCGCCCGCGAAATGGATTTTCGCGGCGACTATAGTCGCCCGGACGATCCGCGCCTGCACGCGCGGCCTCTTCGTGCCTTTTTTTGGCAATCCTGCCTTGGACCGTTGATCGGCTTATACGTTTACACCTGCGCACGCTGCGCCGTTGCGTTGCCGCCCGGCGCCGGATTGCGTGATCCGCCTCCAATTGTGAAATCCGGTTTCACCCGCACCGCTGCCATCCTCCTCGCCATCGGGCTCGGCGCCCTCCTGCCCCAGGGGCACGTCCTGGCGTGGGTGATCCGTTGGCTCGTCATGGTGATGCTGTTCTTCGTTTTTCTGCAGACCCGGTTTTCGCGCACCGCCCTGCACCGCAGCCACGTGACCCTCGTGCTCGCGAACATCGGCCTCGCGTTTGTCGCGTGGGGGCTGGGCTGGTTGGTCGCCGGACGCGAAATCGCACTCGCGGCGTTTTTCTCGGCCATCACGCCCACCGCGATCGCGGCGCCGGTCATCATCAGCTTCCTGGGGGGCAGCGTGAGCTATGTCGTGGCGGCGTTTCTGCTCTCCAACGTGGCCATCGCCACGCTCCTGCCCGTGATCCTGCCCTTCGTGCTGGGGCGCGCCACGCCGGAGGCGTTTGCGCAGGTGCTCGGCAGCGTGAGCCTCATTGTTTTCGGGCCGATGGCGTTGGCGCGAATCGTCTGCGCGATGCATGCCCCGGCGGCGGAATGGCCCGGCCGGCTGCGGAACGTCACGTTTGGGATGTGGGTAACGGCGATGTTTCTCATCACCTCGAACGCGTCGGATTTCCTGCGCCGGCAGGTGGACACGCCGCACCTCGTGCTGGGCCAGGTGGCGATTGCCTCGCTCCTGGTTTGCATCGCGAACTTCGCGGTCGGCTGGTGGATCGGCGGCGCCGAATTTCGCCGCGAGGCCAGCCAGGCGCTCGGGCAGAAGAACACGACCTTCACGATTTACCTGGCGCTCACCTACGCCAGCCCGCTCGTGGCGCTGGGCCCGACCTTCTACGTCGTCTGGCACAAC
>JBIJCX010000432.1:0-6508 GCA_044344465.1 Opitutaceae bacterium | reverse complement strand
GAACCGGCGAGTCTGCTTCTTTGGTCAGATCTCGCCGCCCAAGGATGTTTCGGTGCTCCACTTGGTCGGCGGCGATGAGCGGATCGTGACTTGGTGGCAGGAGGTGGTGTCTGAGACTCTTCAGGAAATTGAGGCCGTGACGGCGACCCGGGTACGACGCGGTGGTCAGGACCATGATCGCCGCACGGGCAACATGGTGGCGGCTGTCGTCACCCATGACGCCAATCGGGCGCTGGATCCGCAGCTCCACACCCATGTGTGCATCATCAACGTCACCTATGACGAGACCGAGAGCCGATGGAAGGGGGTGCAGCCCTGGGGGTTCTATCGGCATCAAGGGTATTTCCGGGAGGTCTGCTACAACAAGCTGGCCGAGCGGATGCAGGGCGCCGGCTATGAACTGGAGCCGGGGCGGCGCCTCGGGTTCGTCGTGAAAGGAGTTCCGCCGGAACTGCGGGAGATGTTCAGCAAACGACGGCGTGAGATTGTCAGGCGGGCGGAGGAGACCGGGGCCAGTTCTCAAGATGAGTTGCAGGCGATCACGGTCCGTAGTCGCGCCGAGAAAACCAAGGCGACCGCCGCGACGTTGCGCGCGGGATGGCTTTCGGAAGCGGGCGCCTATTTGGAACCACTCCGGGCGGCTGTGGCGGCCGCGAACGAAGGACCGGCCAAGGTCGAACCGATCACGCCGATGCAGGCGTTGCGGTCGGCGGAGGCACATGTTTTCGAGCGCCACACCGTGGTCGACGACCGCCTCCTCCTGCGCGAAGCGTTGATCGCAGGTCGGGGACGGGTGGCTCTGGATGCACTCAAGCGGGGCATGGCCAGCTGCGAGAAGTCCGGTGATCTCGTGCGAGTTGGTGACGAGATCGCTTCGCGCGAGGCCTTGGACGCGGAGCGCGAGTTCAGCGGTTGGGCCTATGCCCAAGTCAAGAAGTGGAACCGCCTCGGTGACGTGCCGCCGCTGAAGTCACTCGGCGCGGGCCAGGCGGCGGCGGTGCGTGGTGTGCTCGGCGCGACATCGGGCGTCGTCATTCTCCAGGGCGACGCCGGCACCGGCAAGACCACGTGCCTCAAGACGGTGGTGGCCGGGATCGAGCACGCGGGAGGCCGGGTGTTTGGGTGCGCACCGTCGTCGGGCGCCGCGGACGTGTTGCGGCGGGAACTCACCCCGGAGGCGGAGACACTGCAGCAGTTGCTGGCGAACGAGGCGCTGCAACAAGCGACCAAAGGACGCGTGCTCATCGTCGATGAAGCCGGCCTCGTCTCCGTGCGCCAGATGCGCGACCTCTGCCGCGTCGCAGCCCAAAACGGGAACCGCTTGCTGCTGGTGGGCGACGTCAAGCAGCACGCCTCGGTCGAGGCGGGTGACGCCATCCGCTGCATGCAGGAGTTCGCGCGGGTGCCGGTCTTTCATCTGACCGAAATCCGGCGCCAGAAGGACTCGGCCTACCGCAAGGCGGTGGCCCGGTTGGCGCGCGGCGACGCCTTTGGCGCGTTCAACCAGTTCGCGAAGCTTGGCGCGGTATGCGAACGCTCGGAGGGTGCCGGACTTTGGCAGGAAGCCGCGGCGGACTATGTGCGCACGGTGCAGGCCGGGAAATCGTGTCTGGCGATCTCGCCGGTGTGGGAGGAAATCCACAAGTTCACCGCGGCAGTCCGCACGCAGTTGCGCCTCGCTGGCGTGCTGACCGGAGCCGATCATCGAGTGGTCACCGTCGAGCCGCTCAAGTTCACCCGGGAGGAACGCCGTCGCTGGCAGAACTACCGGCCTGGCGATGTGCTCACCTTTCATCGGGAGTGGGGTTGCTTTCGCAAGTTCGACACCGCGGTCGTTGAGCGGCAGGAAGGGCGCCAACTGGTGTTGCGCGATGCGACTGATCGCGAGCGCTGGCTGGATCCGCGACGCGCCAGCGGTTTCGAGGTTGGGCTCGCGAGAGAGAGCCCGGTCGCGGTTGGCGACCGGCTGATGATCCGTGCCAATGTGAAACCGGCGGATTTGCGCAACGGGGACCTGGTGGACGTCACGGCGATCGGCCAAGACGGCGAGATCGCGCTCAAAGACGGGCGCGTGATCCCCGCCTGGTTCCGCGGATTCACCTACGGGTACGCGACTACGTCTCACTCCTCGCAGGGCAAAACGGTGGATCGCGGCATATTGCTGATGGGCGATGCGGGCATCGCAGCCGGCAATCTGAAGCAGGCGTACGTATCGAACTCCCGCTTCCGCGAGAGCCAGATGATCTACACGTCGGACCGCAAGGCCGCCCGCGAAGCGATGATGCGACCAAGCGATCGCAAACTCGCCCTCGAAATGGCCGCGGCGGCCGCGGCGGAGACGCCAGCGTCCCAGCACTCCTGGCGCCCCCGTTGGGCGACGCACGTGGCACCTTCGGTTGGGATCAAGGCCGCATGAGTAGCGACGATCTCCATGTCGCGGGTGAAATGAAGTGAAGCATGGCGCAGAACCGATTCAGCGATCCGTCGCAACTCGAGCTTTTCGGAGAGCCCTTGCGCCCAGACGATTCGGGCGCGGGTAGGCGGCGATCAAGTGGCGCGGGGCTTGCGGCGAAAGAAGATGAAGCCCGGCTTCGGCTGATCGGCGAGTTGCTCTGCAAGGGCATCCTGTGTTCGCGAGCCGTCGGCCCGAAGGCTGACAGCGACGGGGAGACGACGAGTTTGTTGGCCGCTGCCCCGGAGGAGCGCGTTCTAGACTATCTGCGTCGACACCAGCCCGCCTCGCCGGCGGAGATCCGGTCGGTCTTGAACCTGTCGCGCTCAAGCGCGTATCGCGCCCTGCAACGCCTGTTGCTGACGGGCCAAGTGGTATCGAACGGAGGGCGCACATCGGCGGCAGCGTACCGGTTGGTCGATCCGTCGCGGAACTGATGGACGGGGCAGACACAACGCCGATGCCGGCGGGGGCGGTCGTGCCCGTCGCGATCTACACCCGCGTCTCAACCGACAACCAGGTCGGTGGACGCTTCGACTCCTGCGAAAGCCAGCTGGCGATCTGCCGGGATTTCATCCGGCGAAACAGCGGGCTCGGTTGGACGGAGGTTGGCCATTACACCGATCCGGCGGTCTCGGGCAGTTCGATGAACCGCCCCGGCCTACAGGCGTTGATGCGGCACATTGAGACCGGGGGCGTGAAGGTGATCCTGATTTTCAAACTGGAGCGAATGTCGCGCAACATCGACGAGTTCGGGCCGTTCCGCAGCTTTCTGCGCAAGCACGGTTGTCGGCTGGAGAGCGCCACCGAGGACATTTCAGAAAGCACGCCGTCCGGGCGCCTCAAGAACAACCTGATGTTGAGTTTCTCGCAGTACGAGAAGGAGAACACCGCCGAGAAGACCCAGGTGAAAATGCTGCAGCAGGCGAAGCGCGGCTATTGGAACGGAGGCGCGGTGCCGTATGGCTACGACTACGACAAGAACACTCAGACCTTGAAACCGCATCCTGAGGAGGCACCCGTCGTGCGGCGGGTTTTTGAACAGGCCGCGCGATTGGTCTCGCTGGAAGAGGTTGCCGAGGCGTTGAACCGAGAGGGATTGCGGACGCGGGCCCGGGTATTTCGGCGGACGGACGGGACTGAACGCACGATCGGGAGGAGGCGTTTTCGCTCCGATGGGCTCCGGATGATGGTCACCAACCCGATCTACCGGGGCGTCATCCGCTACGCCGGGCAAGAGTATCCGGGACGTCACGAAGCGTTGGTCCCATCGGACACCTGGGAGCAGGCAAATGCGGCGGTGGCGAAACTCATCCGCCCGGCGCCCGCGATCAAACTCGAGCAGGACAAACATTTTCACCTGCTGAAGGGGTTGGTTCACTGTGGCTGTTGCCATCGGGCATTGGTGCCGCACGCGAGCGGCAACCGGGATGCCGCGGGCGGATACTACCGATACTACTATTGCAGCAATCTCGTGAAGGAGCGCGCCGACGCTCGGTGCACGGTGCGGAGGATCGCCGCAGGTTCGCTCGAAAACGTGGTGATCCAGTTCCTGAGCGAACTCGGCAAGCACCCGGATATCATCAGTTCCGCGGTCGGGAGTTCCCAGACGCGCCGCCAGACGCGGATCCAGGAACTGAAGGCGGGCCTCGGCAAACTCGATCGAGAGATGGCCGCCACCGGTACCCGCATTCGAAACTGTGTTGAGGCGATGGCGACGGGCGGAAAACTGATCGCCGAGGAACTGGCCGAGGAGGTTCGGACGCTCAAGGAGCGTAAGCAGACCCAGACCGTGGAGCGTCAGCGGCTCAGCCAGGAACTCGCGGCGTGCGAAGGTGAGGTGCTCGATGAGGAGCGCGTGCGGAGTTCAGTCACGCGGTTCGGGGAGATTCTGCAGGGGCTCTCCCGGGACGAGCAGAAGGCCCTGGTCGGCGCCTTCGTCGATCGGATCGACGTGCGCCCGGCTGCGGGCGACGTGGGGACGTCGATGTTTGTTTCCGTACGCCGACTGGAGTTGCGTATGAAGCTGAACCTGCCGCGGCTGATCGATGGGATGGAGGACCGACTGCTCGTTGAAGGGCAGGAACGCCAATCGCTGAAATCGGGCATGGTGATCACGGCGCAAGTGGCGCTCGGGCAGCAGGGCCGCGCCAATCAGTCGCTGATTCTCACGCCGTTCCGGTGCGGGGACGAACAAACGTTGAGTCCTGCTGTCAAGGCAGAGCCTCCGAAAGCGGGCACAGCAGATCACCCGATCCTGCAGGCGCGCACGTGGCAGCGAATGCTGTCGAAGAGCCCGGGGCTGAGTCTGCGCGGACTGGCTGATAAGGAGGGGGAGGTGCCACCGACGCTGGTCTATCACTTCAGGCTCTTGAAGCTGGTTCCCTCGATTCAGAGCTTTCTTGCGGGGCTTCGGGACCCCAAGGCGATTCGTTTTTTCAGTCTGCGGCGGATGATGCCGCTCGCTAAATTGGAAGAAGCTGAACAACGGCGCGCCTTTGCCCAGATGAGGGAGGAGTTCGATGGTTGGGCGGCGCCTTCGATCCCGGCATGTTCTGTTGCGATGCGGCCTTCGCCGGCGCCCACGAACAGGATGCGCATCGGCTGAGGGTGCGAGGGCACACAGGTGCCGCGCGAGATTTCGTGCATGCAGTACCCCGGGCTGGGATCGAAACTGCGTCGCCAAAGTGTTAATCACTTTTCGCGAAAACCGGCACGGATTCGGACGGAAATCGACGATTTCGACATCCAAATCCGAAAAAAACACGGTGAGTGATTAACACTCACTTTTGCAAAGAATGGTGAACTAATCACTTCCGTGAAGTGTTAATCACCCTCCGTTTTTTCGGATCGAAAAAGAAATGGCTGCCCGAGCTGGGATCGAACCAGCGACCAAGTGATTAACAGTCACCTGCTCTGCCACTGAGCTACCGGGCAATATCGCTAACAATTATCGACTTAGGAATGTGGTGTTTGATTCTTCTACAGTCGTTTCTACAGTGGAGTCATGAAATCGAAGACTCCTCGTCCGAAAACAACTTGGGAAAGAACCAGCGTCCAAAACCTACTTCGAAACCGTCAGAGCGGTCATTACTACGGGCGCTTCACAATCTCCGGCAAGCAAAAATGGTATGCGCTCGAAACAGATGTGTTGTCCGTCGCAAAATTGCGCCTCGCGGACAAGGCCGTAGAAATCGAAAGACTGCGCGGCACGACGGCGAATGTCGACGCCGGCGACGCGATGATGCACGACCTCATCGAAATTTTTCGGACGCGGACGCTCGCCAACGCCGATATCAAGCCGGCCACGATCACGGCACGGCTGGGATCGGTAAAACGGCTCGTCAAGACCTGGCCCGGCATCGAGGCTTTGGAACCGCGCCAGATCACGCCGTCGGCCGTCTTCGACTGGGCGGCGCGATTCAAGATCGAGGGCACGAAGTTTCAACCGCCGGGGGCGAAAGCCCCGCGCCAGAGCAACTCCGCCACGTCGGTCAACAGCGCGATCGATGCCCTGCGCGGCATCCTCGATCTCGCGGTGGAGCGTGGCCAGATCCACGCGAACCCGGTCACCGTGCGCCGCGGCTGGGCCGGCGGCCGGCTGAAAAAGAAAGTCGCGAAAAAGCCCCTGCTTCTGCCCGGCCGGGCAAAGGTGAACGAACTCTTCGAAGCGATGGAGCACAACGGTTCGGTCGGCGGGGGTGGAGCTGAGGCGGCCGACTTCTGCCGGTTCCTGATGATGTCGGGCGCCCGTGTGGGTGAGGTGGCAGTAACGACCTGGCAGTTGATTCAGTGGGATCGGCAGCTCGTTCATTTGCCGGGGTTCAAATCGGAGACCTCGGCGCGGTTCATTCCTCTGTTTCCCGAATTGGCGGCCCACCTGCGAAAAGTTCAGGAGCGGCGCAAATCGGCGGCGCGCTTCAACGCCGAGGGCCGCGCGTTCCTCGAATCCACGGATTCGATCTTTCGCATCAAGGAATGCCAGTAGACCATCGACGCCGCATGTCGGCGAATCGGGCTGCAACGGATTACTCATCATGATTTCCGGCATTTGTT